>JBJEFP010000321.1:20565-32085 GCA_051874195.1 Lysinibacillus sp.
ATGTATGACCAATCGATGTACCAGCAGCCAATGATGTACCAGCAGCCGATGTTTGACCAGTCCATGTACCAGCAGCCAGCTGACGTCTGTGAATCAAATCGTCCGCCGTGCATGGAAAAGGAAGAACAGGTGAAAGGCTATTATGAAGACATCAAGCAAATGGAGCATGCTGCTAAATCACCATACGCACCAGCCCAGTTCCCCTATTCCACACAGCAGCATTGGCAATAGGCCATGCAACTGAAGGAGAACTGTTGGCGCTATGATACGGAATCGGGCGCATTTTTCGTCAAGTATTATGAGGATTCATTCACAGCCAACAAAGTTCGCTTCATCCATGAACAGTTGACCCAGCAGCAGTTTCCCTATATTGCCCAGATGACATCCAAGAGGGCGACACCCTATATTGTCCACAAATGGGTAGAAGGAAAAACAGCCGATTATGAAAAGCGGGAAGACCGAACGAAGACATTGGCGATGCTGCAGGCGTTGCATGAGGCAACAATTGGATGGGATGGTCCGTACTTGCCGAAGCAAGATTTAGTTAAGAAGTGGGAAGCGAGGCTATCGAAATTCATAAGCAAGGAAAGAGAATTGATGCCTCTGCTCGGTCCGAATTTTCATACGCTCGTCAGTCTTGGCGAGTTGGCATTGAAGAAGATGGATTCTCCCAAGCGCTCCACGCACGCGCTTCTTCATGGAGATGTAGTGCATCATAATTTCCTGCTTGGCGATACACCTGTATTGATTGACTTTGACTTGGCATGCATCGGGGATCCATCAGACGAGGTCATTTTATGGATGCATCGTGTATTGCCGCATATGCAGTTTGATGTAAAAGCGCTGCTGTTTGAACAGCCCTATACGGAAATCGTGCAGCATAAGCTTGCGCATCTTATTTACCCGAACGAACTGCTGAGAGAGTGGCTTTATTTATTGCAAGTGAATGAATCACAGAAAGAGCGGCTGCTGAAGTATGTAAACCCTTTTACAGAGAGGGCCCTATTTATGTGGTCGAGGATTATGAAGCATGTTCATGAACTATCGTGACCGCCTGTAGAGAGGCGGTTTCTTTTTGTGGAAAGAAGGTGGGTGGCCGTAGCGTGATGGGAAGGACAGTATGATAGCCATATCGATGCTAGATGATGAGCACATTGTTCGGGGAAAAAGGCGAACGGTATGATATAATGTGAAGGTTGAATGTGAGGGGAAAACAAATGTACGATTATTTAAAAGGACAAGTTTCGCGTGTGACGCCGGAATATGTAGTATTGGATGTGCAGGGAATCGGCTACCAGCTCTATACGCCGAATCCATATGCTTTCCGTGTGAATAACCAGCTTCAGCAGATTTATGTACATATGCATGTGCGTGAAGACGCCCATACATTATTCGGTTTTACCAGCCTGGAGCAGCGGGAATTGTTCCGCAAACTGATCCAGGTGTCCGGCATCGGGCCAAAGGGGGCGCTTGCCATTTTGGCGAGCGGTTCGCCGACGCACGTCATCCAGGCCATCGAGATGGAGGACGAGGCGTTCTTAGTGAAGTTCCCCGGGGTCGGCAAGAAGACCGCCCGCCAGATGATCCTCGATTTGAAGGGCAAGCTCGGTTCTTTAATGGATGTGGTCGAGCTGCCTAGCGCCGAGGATGAACTGCCGCTGTTCGGGGTAAACCCGAATAAGCAGGAGCTGGAAGAGGCAATGCTGGCACTAGCTGCGCTCGGCTATTCCGAAAAGGAGTTGCTGAAGGTGAAGCCGCAGCTTGAGGAGGACGAGTCGCTGACAACGACGGATGCCTATATGAAGCAGGCGTTGAAGCTACTGTTGAAGATGAAATGAGGAAGGGGGACCAAACATGTCAGATCGTTTATTGTCAAGTGAATCAAGTGCATTTGATGAACAATTTGAATTGTCACTGAGACCGCAAAAGCTTTCACAATATATCGGACAGCAGACGGTAAAGGAAAATTTGAAGATTTTTATTGAGGCGGCTAAACTGCGTGAGGAAAGCCTGGATCATGTGCTGTTATACGGTCCTCCCGGCTTAGGAAAAACAACGCTTGCAGTAGTGATAGCAAATGAGATGGGTGTGAACGTGAAGATGACGAGCGGCCCTGCGATCGAACGTCCGGGGGATCTGGCGGCGATCCTGAGCTCCCTGGAACCGGGGGATGTGCTGTTCATCGACGAGATCCACCGTCTTCCCCGTACGATTGAAGAAGTGCTCTACCCGGCGATGGAGGATTTCTGCCTGGACATCGTCATCGGTAAGGGACCGGAAGCGCGTTCGGTGCGGCTCGATCTCCCACCGTTTACACTGGTGGGTGCGACCACTCGTGCAGGTGCCTTGTCTGCGCCGCTGCGCGACCGCTTCGGTGTACATCTTCGCCTTGAATACTATGACGAAGCATCGCTTGCCCACATCGTCGTCCGGAGCGGTCAGCTGTTCAATGTAGGGATGGATGAGCAGGCTGCGCATGAATTGGCACGGCGTTCTCGGGGGACACCCCGGATCGCCAATCGCCTGCTCAAGCGGGTAAGGGATTATGCCCAGGTGCTTGGGGATGGCCGAATCACCCTTGATTTGGCAAACCAGGCGCTGGAGTTGCTGCAGGTGGATCCGCGCGGGCTCGACCATATCGACCATAAGCTGATGGTCGCCCTGATCGAACGCTTTACAGGCGGACCGGTCGGACTGGATACGATTTCCGCCTCGATTGGCGAGGAACGCATCACGATTGAAGAAGTGTACGAGCCGTATCTCTTGCAGATCGGCTTCATGCAGAGGACGCCGCGTGGCCGTGTGGCGACACATCTGGCGTACGATCATTTCGGCTATGCATATCCTGAACAAAATTAAACGATAGGAAGTTATAAAAGATGAAAGTAGAAGATTTTGATTTTCACTTACCGGAGGAATTGATTGCCCAAACGCCGCTTCTGGACCGTACGGCAAGCCGGCTGATGGTCGTCAATCCATTCACGGAAGAAGTTGAGCACCATCAATTTGGCCATATCCTGGATGAGCTGGAGGCGGGCGACTGCCTTGTGCTGAATGATACGAAAGTATTGCCGGCGCGTCTGATGGGGACGAAGGAGGACACCGGAGCCGGCATCGAGCTGCTTCTGTTGAAACAGACGGCGGATGATGAGTGGGAGACGCTTGTAAAGCCGGCGAAGCGTGTAAAAATCGGCACGGTCGTCACGTTCGGAGACGGCCTGCTGAAGGCGACATGCACCGGCATGCTGGATCATGGAGGCCGTACCTTTAAATTTTCATATGACGGTATTTTTTATGAGATTTTGGAAAAACTAGGCGAAATGCCGCTTCCCCCATATATCCGCGAAAAGCTGGAGGACCAGGACCGCTATCAGACCGTCTATGCACGGGAGCGGGGGTCGGCAGCCGCTCCAACAGCAGGGCTGCATTTCACGAAAGAGCTTTTGGCGCAAATCAAAGCCAAGGGTGTGGAAGTCGTGTTTGTCACGCTGCATGTCGGGCTCGGCACATTTCGTCCGGTAAGCGTGGATTCAATCGAAGACCACGATATGCATTCGGAGTTTTATAGCGTGACAGAAGAGGCAGCCGACAAGATCAACCGTACGAAGCAGGCTGGAGGCCGCGTGATTTCCGTCGGTACGACATCCACACGTACGTTAGAAACGATCGCAAGCAAATATGACGGTGAAATCCGTGCTGAACAAGGATGGACGAACATCTTCATTTATCCTGGCTATGAGTACAAGGCAATTGATGGGCTCATCACAAACTTCCATTTACCGAAGTCCACCCTCGTCATGCTAGTAAGCGCCTTGGCAGGGAAGGAAACGATCCTTCACGCGTATAATGAAGCAGTAAAGGAAAAATACCGCTTCTTCAGCTTCGGTGATGCGATGTTCATCCGTCCACGGAACAAGCGTTAAAACATGTTTACAAAGGCTTATTCAACGAGAATAGGCACGGATTCGAAGTACTGTTTTTACTTTAGAAACGAGAGGAAATACGAAAATGACACAACCACCAATTCGTTATGAATTAATTAAAACTTGCAAGCAGACGGGCGCACGTCTTGGCATCGTGCATACGCCTCATGGTTCATTTGAAACCCCGACATTCATGCCGGTAGGAACCCAGGCGACGGTAAAGGCGATGTCTCCGGAAGAGCTGAAGGAAATGAATGCCGGCATCATTCTTTCGAATACGTACCATTTATGGCTGCGTCCGGGCAACGACATCGTGAAGGAAGCGGGCGGCCTGCATAAATTCATGAACTGGGATCGTCCGATTTTGACGGATTCCGGCGGCTTCCAGGTCTTCTCCTTGAGCCAGTTCCGTAAAATTGAGGAGGAAGGCGTGCACTTCCGCAACCACTTGAATGGGGACAAGTTATTCCTGAGCCCGGAGAAGGCGATGGAAATTCAAAATGATCTAGGGTCTGACATCATGATGGCGTTTGACGAATGTCCGCCATATCCTGCAACGCATGAATATATGCTGCAGTCCGTCGATCGTACGACACGCTGGGCGAAACGCTGCAAGGAAGCGCACCAGCGTCCGGATGAGCAGGGGCTTTTCGGCATCATCCAGGGCGGGGAATACGAAGACCTTCGCCGCCGTTCTGCCGAGGCATTGGTGGAGCTTGATTTTCCAGGCTATGCAGTCGGCGGTTTGTCGGTGGGAGAGCCGAAAGACGTCATGAACCGCGTGCTGGACTTCACAGCACCGCTTATGCCGGCGGACAAGCCACGCTACCTGATGGGAGTGGGGTCGCCGGATTCATTAATCGATGGTTCCATCCGCGGTATCGACATGTTCGACTGCGTACTGCCGACGCGGATTGCGCGCAACGGTACATTGATGACATCAGAAGGGCGCATGGTCATCAAAAACGCGAAATATGCGCGCGACTTCCGCCCAATCGATGAAAACTGCGACTGCTACACATGCAAAAACTATACACGTGCCTATGTACGTCATCTCCTCCGCACAGAGGAAACATTCGGTCTGCGTCTGACTTCCTACCATAACCTGCGCTTCCTGGTCAAGCTGATGGAGAATGTCCGCCAGGCAATCCGTGAAGATCGACTAGGCGACTTTAAAGAGGAATTCTTCGAGAAATACGGCTATAATAAGCCGGACGCTAAAAATTTCTAGTGGATTTTGTAGCAATTCCTTTCTTATAATAGAAAATGCTATGAATTTCTTTGCAAATCCAAGCGATTTTAGAGAGTTTATACTATACTAATGAAGTGAGAAAGTTTGAAAGGGGGATATTTACGTGGAAGCACTGATTCAATTGGCTCCGATTCTTTTGATGTTCGTCGCGATGTGGTTCATCCTGATCCGTCCGGCACAAAAGAGACAAAAGGCAACAACTGCAATGCAAAACAGTTTGAAACGAGGGGACCAGGTCGTTACGATCGGCGGTCTGCATGGTGAAGTTGACAAAATTGAAGATACAGTAGTTTATCTGAAAATAGACAATAACACAACGTTGAAATTTGAGCGTCAAGCAATTGGCCGTGTAGTAGAAGGTAAATAAAAAAGGGTTGCCCCATCTATGAAAATAGAATGGGACAACCCTTTTTTTCGTAAAGAAAACAAAAAGGCACCTTCTATCGGCCATACTGCGTGGATTGTACTTTAAAAGCCCTGTTGCTTCCTGCACTTGCCCCCAGCAGAACGGATGTGAGAAATGCTTCTAGCCTTGACGGGGAAAAGAACATGGCTGCTTGTCCGATTCTTCCTTTGCTTTTATGCAGGTGGCAATTTTCTGTATAAGGTTCCCTCTGTTCGCCTACACTTGAATAAAAAAGGATGTTGGATGTGGAAGATTATTTCTTAATCAGTTTCAGGACCCTGATTCTATATGTCATTGTTCTCGTCGTATTTCGTATGATGGGCAAACGTGAAGTGGGCGAACTGAGCCTGCTTGATTTTGCGGTGTATGTGCTGATTGCCGAAGTAGCATCACTTGCCATTGATAATTTGGAGCAGCCGCTGATGCTGGCCGTGGTACCGATTATTTTATTATTCATCATCCAATATCTGAATGCAATTTTCATTTTGAAGAACAAAAAGATGCGGGATGCAATCGATGGTGATCCGACAATCATCATCAGGGACGGCCGCATTGTCGAGGCTGAAATGCGAAAGCAGCGATATAACCTGGATGATTTATTCCAGCAGCTGCGTGAACAGGGGATTACATCCGTACAGAGTGTGGCTTATGCTTTTCTGGAGCAGTCAGGAAAGCTTTCGGTATTCCAAAAAGGAAAGGAGCCCTTCATCCTGCCGCTTGTCTTGGACGGCTATGTGGATGACAAGCACCTCACCTTTATCGGAAAGAATAGAAAATGGCTGGAAGACATGCTGCGCAATGAAGGCATCCATAGCACGGATGAAGTCTTTTATTGCTGTTATGAAAATGAAAAGCTACATTACCAATTAAAAGCGCGCAAATAGCATGCGCACATAGCGCAGGTCGGACAGCTTCACTTGCTTTGTGATGATGAGGAGGACCGTCAATAAAATGAACGTGACGACCATGCTGAAAACCTCCGAGTGATAGGAAATGTACGACTGGATAATGCTTGTCACGACAAAGCAGCTATAGGATGCAACGAATAGGCGGAAGCCAACATGGATGTTCGGCATATTGCGCACCGACGCGATATGCAAAAAAGATGTCAGTAGGACGCCGAAGCCGATCGCGATGATGGCACCGAATTGCTGGAGCATCGGCTGTGCAGCAAGTACAAGCATGAGCAAAAGCTTGCCCATCCCCCCGTAGATGGAGTTCATCATGGCCACACGGGCCCTGTCCAATGCCTGCAGAATGGAAAGCAACGGGCTTTGTATATAGTAGAAGTAGAAGATGGGGGCGAGAATTTTCATATAGCCTGTCTCATCCTTCAGATGAAACAGTTCACGGGCGAGAAAGTCACCGTATAGTAGGAAGAATGTTGCGGCGTAGCATCCGATGAGAGAAGAAAGCCGTAAAGAGATGGTGATGCGTTCGTTCAACAGGCGTGTATTATGGACGGCCGCCGCACCGCTCACGGCAGGGATGAGGATGATGGAAAGTGCAGCCGGGATAAATGCCGGGAACAGCAGAAGCGGTATATGTACGCCTGAAATGACACCGTACAATGTCGTGGCTGCAGTCGCCGTCATGCCTGAAATCGTCAATGCCTTCAGGAATACGATTGGTTCCAGAAACCAAGTGAATGTGCCGAAAAGCTTGCTGCCGGCTGAAGGCAGGGCAATCCGGAGCAATGGCCCACTTGGATACATGCTGACTTTTTTATTGATGCGTTGTTTTGTGAACTGGTAATGCAAAATCAGGTAAATGAATGCCCCCAGTTCACCGAGAGCCGTCATGCCCATTGCATAGGCGGCGTCTGTCGTGCTTGTGCCTGTCAGTAAATAAGGAAGAATGAATGAAATGGCCCCGATTCGGATGGCCTGCTCAATGAGTGAGGACCAGGCAGTTGGAGCCGTCTTGCCCGTTCCCAATAGATAGGCCTTGATGATGCCTCCGTAGACGACGACCGGTACAGTATAGATGGCGACAATGAGCGGGAAGCGTGTCCCACTGCTTTGCAGGAAGATTTCCGCGATTTTTGGCGTGATGAAGAAAAGGATCGGAAGAAGGACGATGATGGAAACGGTAGAAATGTGCAGGCACTTCTTCAGTACGCTTGCCGCTTCTACCTTTTTTCCTTTGGCATAAAAATCCGCCACAACTTTCGTTAAGGCAATCGGCAGACCGAGTTGTACAAGTGAAATGAAGAAAATAAATGCAGGGTAGGCCGTCATATAAATCCCTACAACTTCTTCTCCGGCAATGCGCATGAACTGCATCCGATAAACAAACCCGAACAATTTAGATAAGAAAATGACAATCGTTAACACGAGAGTCCCTTTGACAAAAGAAGTCATTAGCTGGCGCAACCCTTTCTCTTTTTGAAAGTTTCATATACAATATTTGTATGCAGATGCACCTGCCGTTAAAACTAATGATTAGGGGTGGATGAAATGACAGTTCCTTACGAATCGCTTTACAATAAAGTGGATATAATTTTGCAGAGCAAGCTGGAAGAATTTCGATTTTATGAATATGATGCAATTACGATGGAACAGTTATGGGTGTACTGCGTTGAAAAAAAATGGCGAAAAAAAGTAATTGAGGAGCTTCCGCTGTACGAAATCGTCTCCACCATCTTCTCCATCACCCCCTCCGACCTGCTGAACTATGTACAGGTCAAAAGCCTGCAATCATATGACGGGCTTGTTGAAATCAATATGGAGGAGTTGGAGGCGCTGCTTGGTCCTGCAAGGTGAAAATGGGTCTTCACCAAAAGTCGGGGATGACAAAATTGTTTTATAACGAGTTGATTGGAATGGCGGCTGGCGGCTCCTAGAAGATTGGTACGCGCGTAAAAATCCAATGGTATCGGAGCCCATCCCCAAAAACCATTTAGTCGGAGCCGTGCCACGCAGAAAGCTTCCGGCCAGAACGAAAACCAATCCCAGGTTTAGGTGATGAATTTTAAAAATAGAATATGAGTAAAAAATTAGGTAATTATCGGATGTTCATTTGACAGGGGACGATGTGTGTCTCATAATAGGTTTATTGCACGTTTCTTTTACAAATTTTTCTGAGGATGACAGTCTCCTTTCCTATAAAAGGGGAGGCGGAGCAAGGAAAAAATGTAGTTTTGGCAGCGAGTGGCTACTGCTATAGAAGTAAAGGAAAGGGCGCAATGTGTTTGCGCTCTTTCTCGTGTGCGTAAGCATACAATTTGAGGAGGATTTACAGATGAAATTAGCAAACCGTATCATTACATTCATACTTGTAGTAGGATTGCTGTTCGCAGGTATGAGTACGACGGTAAAAGGAATTTTGGAAGATGTAAAACTAGGGCTAGATTTACAGGGTGGATTCGAAGTATTGTATAAAGTCGAATCGCTTGTGGATGGACAAGAGGTAACGGAGCAGGTCTTGACTGATACAACAAATGCTCTAAATAATCGGATCAACGAATTTGGCGTCAGTGAACCGAGCATCCAGATAGAAGGGGAAGACCGTATCCGTGTGCAGCTAGCCGGTTTGGATGACCAGTCATCTGCACGTGAGCTGTTATCGAGTACGGCTGAACTGACATTCCGGGATGTAGACGACAACATCTTGTTAGATGGAACGGACTTGAAAGAAGGCGGAGCTACCGGTTCGTTCGACCAGCAGGGCCGACCAATCGTTACCCTGACTTTGAAGGACGCCAATAAATTTGCGGAAGTGACGCGTGAAATCTCTTCCCGCCCGCCTGGGGAAAACCTGTTGGTCGTGTGGCTTGACTTTGAGGAGGGCGTGGATTCCTATGCGGCTGAAGCAGTAAAGGCTGAACCGAAGTTTGAATCAGCGGCTACTGTAAACGAAGTCATCAATTCAACAGACGTGCAAATTTCAGGTAACTTTACAGTAGATGAGACGAAAAATCTGGCAAGTGTTCTTAACTCAGGTTCTCTGCCAGTTAAATTGACGGAAACATACTCGACATCCGTCGGCGCACAATTTGGTAAGGATGCATTGAACGATACGGTATTTGCCGGTATCGTCGGTGTTATCGCCATCTTTGTCTTCATGCTGGCGTACTACCGTCTGCCTGGATTCATTTCAATCATTACGTTGACAGTGTTTACTTATCTGGTGCTTGTCGTATTCAACGGTATCAACGCTGTATTGACATTGCCGGGTATCGCTGCCATCGTGCTCGGAATCGGTATGGCAGTCGATGCCAATATCCTGACGGCGGAGCGTATCCGTGAGGAGCTGCGTGTCGGACGTACGGTGAAGGAAGCGTACCAATTAGGATCGAAGTCTTCATTGACGGCGATTATCGATGCGCAGCTGACAACGCTGCTTGCGGCAGTTGTACTGTTCTTCTATGGGACAAGCTCGGTTAAAGGGTTTGCTACAACGTTAATCATTTCGATTATCTTATCATTCATTACAGCTGTGTGGGGATCCCGTATGTTGCTAGGCTTGCTTGTAAACAGCGGCTACTTCAACACTCCGGCATGGTTCGGCATTGCAAAATCGAAGCAGCATAAACCAGAAGATGAGATATCTACACTTGATTTATCGACGAAATTCGACCGTTTGGACTTTGTCGGCAACCGTAAGAAGTTCTATGCTATTTCTTTGATTGTCCTTTTGATTGGTTCAGTGGTACTAGGTGTTTACCGATTGAATCTCGGCATCGACTTCTCAAGTGGTACGCGAATCGATTTCCAAGCGGAAGAGGCAGTTACGAAAGAGGAAATCGTCGACTATCTGGATTCTATCGGCTATCCGAATGAGGACGTAATCATCTCCGGTGAGGAGCAAAATGTACCGGTTATGCGTTATAATGACGACTTCACACAGGAAGAGATTGCAGATTTCAAGGCGCATGTTATGGAAGACTATGGAGATGAGCCGAACGTCAGCACGGTATCATCGACAGTCGGTAAGGAGCTTGCGGCAAATGCCATTAAGGCACTGGCTATTGCTGCAATTGGCATCATCATCTATGTAGCGATTCGTTTCGAATGGCGCATGGGTGTCGGAGCCATTGTATCCTTGCTGCACGATGTGTTCTTCATCGTAGCCATATTCAGTTTCCTGCGTTTAGAGGTTGATATTACGTTCATTGCGGCGGTGCTGACAATTGTCGGTTACTCCATCAACGATACCATTGTAACGTTTGACCGAATTCGTGAGAATGTAGACCGTGCTGGCGTCATCACGACAAAAGAAGAGCTGGCTATGATTGTCAATAAATCTCTTCGCCAGACAATGGGACGATCTGTGAACACTGTATTGACAGTCATCATCGTTGTCATCGCATTGATTGCATTTGGCGCACCATCCATCCAGAACTTCTCGATTGCCTTGTTAATCGGTCTGGTGATGGGGATGTACTCATCCATCTGCATCGCGGCACAGATTTGGTACACGTTAAAGTCCCGCCAAATGAAGAAAAAAGGGGCTTCAGTCGTGAAAAAAGAAAAGAAACAATGGGGTTCAGACGAACCTGTCGTATAATGATTGTAGGGACTGCCGATAAGTTCAGCTTATCAGGCGGTCCTTTTTTTATGGCCTGGGCCATCTTTCGACGTTTTTCTACTAGAATCCAATCGTATTTTTCCTATTTGAAAGAAAAAATCGTTATAATGGTCTTCATAAAGGAAGTGAGAGAATGATTGAATCAACGAAGAAATGGATTGTCCAGCGTCCGGATCAGGAACTTGTCGAACAACTGCAAAACAAGCTGGGCATTTCTGCAATAGCAGCGAAAATCCTCGTGGCAAGGGGCTGCACATCCGAAGAGCAGGCAGCGTCCCTATTAAAGGTGGACGAGCGCCATTTTCATGACCCATTCGCCATGAATGGAATGGAGCAGGCGGTTGAACGGATCAACAGGGCGCTTGAGGACGGCGAAAAAATATTGGTATATGGCGATTACGATAGTG
>JBJEFP010000322.1:0-3993 GCA_051874195.1 Lysinibacillus sp.
GTACGGTCCTGGACTCCTAGCTTCGATAAAATATTGCTGACATGTGTTTTTACTGTTTTGATGCCGATGAACAGCTCATCCGCAATATCCTGATTCGTCTTTCCCTGAGCGAGTAAAAGGAGCACTTCCATCTCCCGTTCCGTCAACTCATCATGCAGGGACATATTTGGTCTGCGGAATTTCTGCATCATTTTCGTGGTCACTTCCGGCTCGAGAACTGATTCCCCATCCACTGTACGACGGATGGCGTCGGCAATCTGTTTGGCATTGGACGTCTTCAGTAGGTAGCTGACCGCCCCAGCCTCCAACGCCGGATACACTTTATCATCATCCAGGAAGCTTGTCACCATCATGATTTTCGCTTCCGGCCACTTCCTTAAAATCTCCGTTGCCGCTTCTACCCCCGTCATATTCGGCATGACATTATCCAGCAAGACAATATCCGGACGTAAAGCCAGTACCTTATCGACAGCTTCCGCGCCATCTGCCGCCTCTCCTATCACTTCCATGTCTGCCTGTGCGGACAAATAAGCCACTATACCGATACGCACCATCTCATGGTCGTCTGCCACAACGATTTTAATCATGAACTTCCCCCATTTCCTTTGCTATCTGGACCTCGATCCGTGTACCTTGGCCGACGACGGACGTAATCGTACAGACAGCACCGATTTCTGTTGCCCTCTCTACGATGTTCTTCATCCCATAGGAGCCGATCTTTTCTTCCCCCATATCGAACCCGATGCCATTATCCTGGATCCGCAAAATATACATATCAGCCCTTTCTAGCAGCACAAGCTCCACATCTGTCGCCTTCGCATGCCGAAGCGTATTGGACAACGCCTCCTGTGCAATGCGGAACAGGTGGTCCTCCTGCGCCTTTGTCAGCGGAACGTCCTCAAGTTTATAATGCAAATCGAAGTAGGCCTTCTGCTGCAGTTCCTCTATGAGTTCACGCAGCCCTTGCGCAAGCGTCTTATTCTGCAGTGCAATCGGACGCAGGTGTAATAGCAGCGCGCGCATTTCCAGCTGCGCCTGCTGCACGATTTTCTCAATCTGGACAAGTACGGCCGCATCCTTGTTATTTTCCGTCACTGTAGACAGCAGCATGGATGCCGCAAATAATTGCTGGGAAACAGAATCATGCAGCTCACGTGCGAGCCGCTGTCGTTCCTCGACCAATCGCTGGCGGACAATCGTTTCATCCGCCTCTACCTTTTCATTCGTAATGCGGTGCAGCGTCTTACGCTGCTGCTCAATGAGCCCTGCTACTTCCGTAAGCGATTTATACGTTGCCCGTGAAGAGGCTTTCGGCTCCTTGTACCGGTCCACATCGAGCAGCTTTTTCACCTGCCTGCTCGTCTGGAAATCTTTTGTGAAGATGATGGATGTTATCCACAGCGAGATGACCAAACTCACCACCAGGATACCAAAAACGATGATGACTAACGGCGGTACCCCCTCTCGCCCAACCTCCTCTATGAGCGGACGCCAGCTTTCCTCATTCGGTTTGCCATACAGGAGGACGAGGCCACCGTATACAAATGTACCCAGCAGTATCATAAGCAACAGGGTACGAAAGCAAAACCCAATTATTTTTGCCATATTTCCACCTCGCCCATTCCAATTGATACGTGGATCATCAGCTTCCGCCGTCCGCCCTCTTCCACTACGATGCTTCCTGTCGATTTTATCGGTTCCCCATTGATGAGCACCTTGCCATAGCCTTGGTTTACAGCAATATAGCACTCGACATCATAGGGTACTAAAATCGTTGTTTTACCGATTCCTTGAAAAATGGAGATGAACGCAGGCTCTAACGGTAAAATGGTCTTTGTGGCATCAATCGTCACATCACCGAATAGTCTTGTAACGGCTTGATTTTTCCACGGATAAGGCTTCTCCTCCGTCTCATACGTTCCGAAAAACACTGGTGTATAGGAATCCCGCTTGTAATGCTGGTATAGCCAATAAATGATGCCTGCTGGAATCAGCCATCTCAGTGTGGTCATCGATAAGATGGCGAGCAGGGCAAATACCAGGGCAATCGAGGCATACATTTTCTCTTCCTTTTGTACGCTCAGCACATATAAGGCAAAGGCGATTAGCAGGAAGAAAACACCGCCATTATGAAAAATGAATAATTCTATGAAAAAAAGTAATCCAATGAGCAGCAAAAGTTTATTTTTCATTTGCCTGCCTCCTTATGTAAAGGGTTTCCATTCAGCAAGTATGCCTTTACCTTTTCAGCAACTCTACATTCCCCCCAAGATAAAAGACGAAAAAAGATGTGAAGCTTTCACCTCACACCATCCATTATACTATTCCTTACGCTCAAGCGCGGCCAAACGTTGTTCAAATGTCGTCACTTCGTAGTCGTTCTTTACCTTCAATGAGATGCGTTCTATATATTCCACAGCTTCTCCAAACTTATTGGCATGTACATCCGCCTGCTTTGCGGAGGCCTCCTCCAGACGATGGTGTGCATGTGCCACATTCTCCTTGCTCATCAGCTGAAGCTGGCGTACCTTCATGTCCTGGAGGCGGTGCTTCATCTGCTCGAACTGACGCTCAAGATTCGTATGCTCCATCATCGCCTCTTCCAAGCTTTGCTGCAGCAGCTCAGCACGCGTTTTATATGCTTCCACTTCCGATAGCGTAAAGTCGATCAGGTCCTTTTCCTCGGATTGCTGTGCTAATTGAAGCTGCTCCGTACGCTTTTGCAGCTTCTGCTCCACCTGACGCAGCTCCGAGGCGATTTTGTTTTTCAAATCCGCCTGACGCGCTACTAGGCCTCCTACCTTTTCCGTTTCCTTTTCAGCCTGGCGAACATATTGGTTCAGCATGGCAATTGGATTTTTGCGCTCTGCCGAATCAAAAAGCTCATGCAACTTAGCCTCTGTTGTGTTGATAAAACGTTGTAATACATTCATTATTATCTCTCCTTATTATTTTGATAGCTTATTCCATTCCGCTTCGAAATTGTCGAAGGGATTATCCGATGCCGTTTTCACATCGCCATTCTTCCATAGCTTGTAGGCCACATAGCCGACTGCCGGCACGGCTACTAATAGAAGGACCGGTGCACTGCCGAGGGCGACCATGATGCCCGAGCCAATCACCGTGATACCGAGCAACCTCATGATGGAAGATTCACTTCGTTCATACAACCAGAATCCTCCTAGCGCAATTGCGGCCCCCACCAAGAAGCCGGCAATCATCGGTGCCAGAATGGATGCCAGGATGATGATGCCGAAGCCAAGCACTGTATATTTCAGAAATTTTTTCATCTTTTTCTCTCCTTCCGCTTTGTTACATTCATCGTACTTGGAATCGTGGCTTCTTTTAACGGTCTGCAAATGGATTTTCCCCTCCGTCTAGAGGCGGAGATGCCCTCCACCTTCCCTATCCCGCCAGGTTCTTTCATATTAGAACCCTTACAAAATTTTTCTGTAAAAAGTGTGTTCATTTTTTGACAAATGAAACTTTTTTTGCGGAAAGACGTATATATCTATAGAGAGCTGGGTATACAATAAATGGATATAGATTACATACACAGCCTATTTACAAAAAACCTTGCAAAACAAATGACTTATTAGTAAGATAAATTCGTGATAAATTATCTTATCGGTAAGCTATTTCGGATTTTAAACATTAGAAAGAGAGGAATTTATATGTCAGTAACAATTTACACACAATCCAGCTGTTCCTCATCACGAAAAGCTTTGAAATGGTTAAATGAAAATGAGATTGCCTATACAGAAAAACGCATTACTTCACAGCCGCTAACTCTAGCGGAATTTAAAAATATTTTAAGCATGACGGAAGATGGAACAGATGAAATCATTGCGACGAACTCCAATGACTTCAAAAACCTGGACATCGACATCGATCATTTGTCGATTCAGGAGCTGTACAATTTGATCCAGCAGCACCCGCGCATGCTGCGAAGCCCGATTCTATTAGATGAAAAGCGCATTCAGGTGGGCTATA
>JBJEFP010000323.1:0-32035 GCA_051874195.1 Lysinibacillus sp.
AATAGTCTTTATTTTCCTCGTTCAATAATTTTCTGCGTTCATTGTTCTGTTTGACCAGTGCCTTGGTCTTTACCATATCATTCATCCCTCAATAGAGTAGTAATCGGACTTGCCAACAGCTCCCATTCTGTGCGGATTTCATCAAGGGCTTCCTTCCCCTTCTGCGTCAGCGAATAATATTTACGGTTCGGCCCTGATTCGGAGGGGCGCATTTCCCCGATGATGAATTCATTTTTTTGCAGGCGTAATAAGACGGGGTAGATCGTCCCCTCACTGACATCCTCCAGCCCTGCCTGCTGCAATTTCTCCGAAAGCCCATAGCCGTACACCGTCTCCTTTTCGATGACGGCGAGCACACAGCCGTCCAATATCCCCTTCAATAACTGGCTTCGGATCGACATATCCACACCCCCTGCAAAACAAGATAGCTTCACAAAATCACGCTACCTTGTAAAACAAAGTAGCCATCTTTACTATATTGCATAGCAAAGTAGCTGTCAACTTGTTATTGCATGGCTAGGGAAGAAATGTTATAGTTACAATTAGTAGTTGGTACTAATAACTGATATTACTTAGGGGTGTTGACTGTGGATTTCATACAATTAGCAGGAAAGAATATTGTGGTGATGGGCGTAGCGAACGAACGAAGCATCGCCTGGGGAGTCGCGAAACGTTTGATGGAGGTAGGAGCGAACGTCATCTTCACCTACCGGAAGGAGCGCTCTAAAGGAAAGATTGAAAAATTGCTTACAGATTATCGTGAGCATAAAACGGCTGCAATAGAATGCGATGTTAATAGCGATGAATCGATTGCCAAGGCATTCGAGCAAATTGGCACGGAATTCGGTACGATTCACGGAATCGTCCACTCTGTTGCATTTGCCCATGCGGAGGATTTGAAAAACCGCTTTGTCGAAACGACTCGTGAAGGCTATGCATTCGCCCAGGATACAAGCGCCTACTCACTCGTCGCTGTCAGCAAGGCCGCAAAGCCGTACCTGTCAGAAGACGCGTCCATCGTCACGATGAGCTATCTCGGGGCGGAGCGTGTGCTGGATGGCTATAATGTCATGGGCGTTGCAAAGGCGGCACTGGAGGCTGCCATGCGCTATTTGGCTGCAGACTTAGGGGCTGACGGCATCCGTGTCAATGCCATTTCGGCCGGTGCCATCCGTACACTCGCTGCCAAAGGCGTACCGAGCTTCAATCAGATTCTTCATAAAATCGAGGATACCGCCCCACTGAAGCGAAATACGAATCAGGAGGAAGTGGCCGATATGACGATGGTCATGCTGAGCCGCCTATCTCGGGGCGTCACAGGGGAAACAATCTATGTAGACTCAGGCTATAATATCATGGGCTGATTCACCCAAAATATGTTAAAGCGGAACCATTTCTTTAGGTCCGCTTTTTCTTTTGGACATTTCTAAATTTTCCCTATAATCAATTATTTGTCTAATTTAATGGAATTATAGTATTGTTATATTTACGAGGAGGTAGAAGATATGACATTTATCGAAGATATTGTAGCGGATATTAACAATTTTATGTATTCGTATCTACTAATTTACATGCTAATCGGAATAGGTCTATTCTTTTCGATTCGTACAAAATTCGTACAATTTCGCATGTTGCCCGAAATGTTCCGGGTCATAACGGAAAAGGCACCCGTGGGTAAGGATGGAAAGAAGGGGATTTCTTCATTCCAGGCCTTTACAGTCAGTGCGGCCTCACGTATCGGTACAGGAAACGTCGCGGGTGTGGCGACGGCCATTGCAGTCGGTGGTCCCGGTGCTGTTTTCTGGATGTGGCTCATCGCACTGATTGGGGCCGCTTCTTCCTTTGTTGAAAGTACACTTGCACAACTCTACAAAGCACCTGAAAACAATGGACTTTTCCGAGGCGGTCCTGCCTACTATATGGAAAAAGGACTAAACAAGCGCTGGATGGGCGTCATTTTCGCTGTGGCAATCACGCTTTGCTTCGGCTTCATTTTCAATGCCGTACAGGCGAATACAATTTCCATCGCTTTTGAAAAGAGCTTCAATGTTTCCCGTCCACTATTTGGTGTCATTCTGTCCATCTTGACCGCTTTTATTATTTTCGGCGGTTTAAAGCGAATTGTTAGCGTGACACAATTAATCGTGCCGGTCATGGCGGTCATCTATCTAATCCTAGCGATCATTGTCATGATAATGAACATTACAGAGCTTCCGAGCGTTCTTGCATTAATTGTCAAATCAGCATTCGGGCTTGAAGAAGCATTCGGCGGGATGATTGGTGCAGCTTTACTGAACGGCATCAAGCGCGGGCTGTTCTCCAACGAAGCTGGTATGGGTTCTGCACCGAACGCCGCTGCAGCTGCGGATGTTTCCCACCCTGTAAAACAAGGATTAATTCAATCACTAGGTGTATTCGTCGATACATTGTTGATTTGTACGGCGACTGCTATGATCATCCTATTAAGCGATGCTCATCTACAGATGGATGCGCAGTCCATCAACCTGACACAGGCTTCCCTTGCCGATCATATCGGTGATTGGGCAGGTACGTTCTTGGCAATTGTCATTTTCCTATTTGCCTTTAGTTCCGTTATCGGTAACTACTATTATGGAGAGACGAATATTGAATTTATTAAAAATTCTAAAGTAATAGTGAACGTGTATCGTGTCATCGTTGTCGGATTTGTTTTCTTCGGTTCCGTTGCCAAGGTGCAGCTTGTATGGGATTTGGCAGACGTATTCATGGGCATCATGGCGTTCATCAACCTCATTGCTATAATGATGCTGTGGAAGGTGGCAAAAAGGTTGCTCGACCATTATAACGCGCAGCGCAAGCAAGGGAAAAATCCGGTCTTTTACGCTGACGAAGTCGATGGAATCGGCGACGTAGAGTGCTGGGGCCGTGATCGAAATCATGGATAAGGAAAAAGAGATGGCGGAAATGCCATCTCTTTTTTTGCATGCCTCATTTCATGTGCTTCAATGCCTCTTGGGAAACATAGAAGGCGCTGTCGTTGTACACCGTCACATACGGTACTGCATGCTGCTTCACCTCGGATTTGCCGTTCTTCTCTGTTTTCTTGGAGAGAATGATGTTTTTATTTTCCGGCAATTCGTATATCTTGTTCCCCTTCTTCGCCACAAGCACAGGGTTGTTGGCATCGGAATGGTCGATCGTCACCTTGAAGCCCTTCTTCTCCAGCGCCGGTTTCGCGTCAATGTAAAGGGAAGAGGTCAGCTGATCCAATTGGAAGCCCATCGCTTCAGCCATGATTTTCGCCAGGTCTGTATTTTCCACCAGTCCGGTCGGCTTATTCGGTCCATATGCATATAAAAACACATCATCACCCGTATGGCCGCCCGTCGAATAACCGATATGGGCGCGTTTGGCCAACAGCTTCACCATTGTCTCTCCTACCTTTACCTTCTCAGAGCCTTCCAGTGCAGCACGTTCTTCATCCGTTAGATTTTTCAGGCCGTATAGAGCCGCCACTTCCTCAATATTGGATTTGTCATCCTTCAGGAATGACACCGCTCCTTCTACCGTCATCGTCGCCTCCTTCAACGGATCAATATAGGCGGAGACAGGAATTGTATCGTATGTGCCTGTCGTTGCCATATTCCCTAGTGTAATGCCACTGTTGGCATGGTCCGTCAATGCAATGACAAGTGTATTTTTGTCCTTTTTCGCAAATTCGAGCGCCTCCTTCACCGCAGCGTCGAATGCAAGGAAGTCGCTGATCATGCCGATTGTATCGTTCGCATGTGCAGCCCAGTCGATTTTGCTCCCCTCCACCATCAGGAAGAACCCGTCCTTATCCCGGTCCAATGTATCGATCGCCTTTTTCGTCATATCGGCTAGTGTCGGCTCCTCCTCTCTTGTATGCTCCCGGTCGAAATCATAGGCAAGTGCACTAGGGGCAAAACTTCCCCAGATTTTATCCGCGTTCGTCTTCAGTAGCTCCTCACGTGTCGTCACGAAGTCGTAGTCATGCTCCTCGATGACTTCCAGCAGATTCTCTCCGTCTTTCCGTGTTTCCTTCAATGCATTGAGGCCGCCGCCAAGCACGACATCCATCCCTTGATACACCTGCTGTTCTGCAATATCGTCAAAATTGCCGCGTGTTGTTACATGAGCGGAAAAACCAGCCGGTGTGGCATGCTGAATTTCCGAAGTGGAGACGATGCCTGTCGCCCTTCCTGATTGTTTCGCGCCTTCTAGCACGTTCGCCACCGGTCTAAAGGCATCCTCTTTCTTTACTTGCGCGACGCCAGGTGTCGTCACTGTTGACGGCAGTACCCCAACATAGCCGGAATTCGATTTATGTCCCGTTGCGAGCGCCGTTGCTGCGGGAGCAGAGTCGGTGATGGCCGATTCAGCAGAGTATGTACGTGATGCTCCCGTCAGAATTTCATCCAATGCCAGCGACTCTCCTTTATACCACCTGGACAACGTGGATAGATTATCACTTGAACCGTCCATGACAAGCATGATGACATTCGTCGGGTCCTCCCCCTTTCCCTTTTCACCCGCTTTTGCCTTCATTATGTCCGTTTGCATCATGGCAGCCCCCGAAGATACGAACAACGCCCCTGCAAGCGCTGCGACTGCCAGCTTTTTCACCTTTTTCATTATGCCAATCCCTCCTAAATTTGTTTTACATATTGAGCATACAAGCAAATTATTAACAGAATGTTTTCACAGTATTATGTTTTGTTATTTGCATGTAAATTACACGTTTAGATTGTTGATTTGTTTTAACTTCTTAAGGTGGGATAGAAAGGGAGTATTGATATTACTTTCCGGATGTTATCCAACAACGGGTGCCAGAGACGAAAGCCCTTGGTTCGTCCCATTATACGACAACAGCTGACTGCCCCACGCTCTGTTGATCCAAGCAAAAGCCGAATGCGGATGCAACGATTACAAGGTACGAGTAATTGAGGAGGAATGAAGATAGTAAAGCGAGACGTTTTTTTGTATATTTTTCAAGAAGAAAGTGCGTTTCAAATAGATTGCTTGGATTGGAAGGCGGCGACTTCTGTGGGAACAGCGCGAGCCGAAGCACCCGGCCTGAGCGTAGCGAGGGAGAAGGATGAGGCCGTGCCCGCGAAAAGCGTCCGCCTGGAATGGAAATCAACCATCTTTGTAAATGAAGCATCATCAAAAGAGCTGTCCTAGAAAAGTCAATTTCAATGACTTTCTGGACAGCTCCCTTTTATTTTAGTACATCTTCAAATATTGGTCGCGTTCCCATTGGTGGACGGTCGTGCGGAACATGTCGTACTCCACTTCTTTTGCTTCCTTGAAGTTTTCGTAGATGTGCTCGCCCAGCGCCGCCTTGATTACTTCATCTTCGTCCAACGCCACAAGTGCTGCGTCAAGAGAAGCTGGCAGGTTTTCGATGCCGTGCTGCTTACGTTCCACGCTGTTCATCACATAGATATTGCGGTCGACCGGTGTTGGAGGCTCCAGTTCGTTTTTCACGCCGTCCAAGCCCGCTGCCAGGATGACAGCCATCGCCAAATACGGGTTGGCAGATGGATCTACGGAACGCAGCTCAATGCGCGTCGACAAGCCGCGGGAAGCCGGGATACGGATTAACGGTGAACGGTTCTGTGCCGACCACGCTACGTAGCATGGCGCCTCATAGCCCGGCACAAGGCGTTTGTAGGAATTCACCGTCGGATTCGTCACTGCCGTGAAGCCTTGCACGTGCTTCAGGACACCCGCCATGAAGTTGCGGGCTGTCTTTGATAACTGCAGGTCGGACCCCTCATCCCAGAATGCGTTTTTGTCGCCTTGGAATAGTGATAGGTTGAAGTGCATGCCCGAACCGTTGACGCCGAACAATGGTTTTGGCATGAATGTCGCATGCAGGCCATGTTTGCGCGCAATCGTTTTGACGACAAGCTTGAATGTCTGGATATTGTCGCACGCTTCTACCGCATTTGCATATTTGAAGTCGATTTCGTGCTGGCCAGGTGCTACCTCGTGATGGGATGCTTCGATTTCAAAGCCCATCTCCTCAAGCTCAAGCACGATGTCACGGCGGCAGTTCTCGCCAAGGTCTGTAGGCGCCAGGTCGAAGTATCCCCCGTCATCGTTCAGCTCCAATGTCGGCTCGCCTTTTTCATCCAGCTTGAATAGGAAGAATTCCGGCTCCGGCCCTAAGTTGAAGCCCGTAAAGCCAAGCTCCTCCATTTGCTTCAGCATGCGTTTCAAATTGGAGCGCGGGTCTCCTTCAAATGGTGTACCGTCCGGGCGGGCGATGTCGCAAATAAGACGTGCCACCTTTCCCTTTTCAGCCGTCCACGGGAAAATCATGAACGTGTCGAGGTCTGGTCGCAAATACATGTCTGACTCTTCGATTCGCACGAAACCTTCGATAGATGAGCCGTCGAACATCATTTTGTTGTCCAACGCTTTATCCAACTGGCTTAATGGGATTTCAACATTTTTGATTGTACCTAAAATATCCGTGAACTGAAGACGGATGAACTTGACGTTTTTGTCCTTCACAATTCGCTTAATATCCTCTTTCGTGAACTTGCTCGTTTTGTTTTCAACAACATTTACCATTCTCATTCACTCTCCTATTTTTCTTTTTTATATTTATTCACTTCTAAGGTGGAAGAAACGTGATAGGTCGCCTTGGCGTAATGAAGATTTCTGCAGACGCTGTGCCTGCAGCATTTCTTCTCGTAAAATGGCTCGGAGTTCCGCATCTGAAATCGTTGCTCCGTCAGAAATTATTACATCACCTGAATTTCGCATATCAAATACTTTTTTAATGCCCGCCATATTGATTCCTTGGTCAAGAAGTTCTCGAATCTCTAGTAGCGAATCCACGTCATCTAACGAGAACATCCTTCTGTTCCCTTCTGAACGTGCTGGCTGGATTAGTTCATGCTCTTCATAATAGCGAATTTGTCTTGCGGTCAACTCCGTTAATTGCATCACCATGCTTATCGGGAGTAACGGCATAGCTCTTCGAAACTCTCGACTCATCGTCATCGCCTCCCTTTCCTACTTCCACTTTACTACATGTTATTTCTGATATCAATATTGCGTTAAGAAATATAACATGCAGAAATTAGATGAATATCATCTCAATTCGATATAGGAAATTCCCGCTGACACAGGAAGTCGACTTTTTGTTGCCCGCATGTAGCCCAAAATAAAAGGACCGGCTCCCCCTAGCCAGTCCCTTCTTACTTATTCCATCTTCCGCATGACCGCCCGAATCGGCGAGGCATCCCCGCCCTGTATCGGCAAGGGGAGACCGATGAATTCGTACATCCCCGCTTTTGCATCCTTCAAATATAGATTCTCGATGATATAGATTCCTTCCTCTTTACAGGCATGATGCGCCAGTAAAGCTTCATCTTCCACCGCATCGATGGAAGGTGCATCCGTACCAATCACCTTTACGCCCATATCCGCCATATGCGCAACAGCGTCAGGATGGATCGTGGCATAAGAGCCATCAAAACGGTATAAATCGTACACTTTCTTTGTTTTGAAAAAGATCCGTTCAATTCCTTGTAGCGGAAGCTGCTCGACATTCCGTTTTTGAATCTGCCTCACGTCGGTCATCTCGACAAGCAATGCAGGTCCCATGAACAGGTCCAGCGGCAGGGCATCAACCGATTTCCCGAAATCATCATAGTGAAAAGGCGCATCGACGTGCGTCCCGGCATGCAGGCTCATCGTCATTTCCCCAACATTCGCCCCGTCCGTCCCTAGTTTTGCGACCAACCGGCAATCAAACGGCGTGTCGCCCGGCCAGACCGGCATATTTTTATGTAACGGCATCGTGATATCAATCCACATACTGTTTCCTCCTGAACTCAACATTGCGCAGCCAGCTGCGCCGTCATTCCCTTAACGAAAAATAAAACGCGGCCACCTAAGCAGCCGCGTATCAGTTACGATAAATATTGTAAGCGCTGGTTTTGAATCCATGTGCCCATTGTACGGAACAGGACCGTGACAATCGCAATGAGCATGATTCCCTTCAATAGATTGAACGGCAGAATCCCTTTGACGACCGTAGCGGCAATGCTGTCCACATGGAAATTCATGAAGTAGCCGTACATCGGCAGGAACGCCACATAGTTCAAGAACGCCATGCCCACCGACATGATGAGCGAACCGACAATCAGGCCGGAAAATAAACCTTTTGCAGATGGCATTTTTTTATAAATATAGTATACAGGCATGATGAACAGGATTCCTGTCGCAAAGTTCGCCATGTGCCCTACCGGCATACCCGTCGGCGAACCAGAGAAAACCCAGTCCAGAATATTTTTCATCAGTTCCACTAAAATACCGGCAACCGGCCCCATTGTAATGGCTGCAATCAACGCAGGGATGTCACTGAAATCGATTTGCAGAAAGGTCGGAAACCCAGGTAGCGGAAAATTGAATAGCATCAAAATGAATGAAATGCTGCTCAACATCGCAATCGTTACGAATGCTCGTAACCTTTTGTTTGTCTTTGTCATAAAAAATCTTCTCCTTTGCTGATTCCATCCCGCAAGAAGAAAGGTACATCAGGCCGCATCCCATGAAAAAAACCCTTATACAACATTGTATAAGGGAGAATAAGGCACACGTAAATAAAGGTCTTTTCGTGATTTTGCGTACAACAAATAAAGCCGGTTCCCTGCAATATCAGGGAGTACGCAAAATACGACATTCCTCATGAAATGACGACCGTACCTTCACCTTCTCCCATCCAGACTATACTGTCGGCTTTGGACTCTCACCAAATCCTGCACGCTGTAAAAGCGGCTCGCGGGCTGAAGAAGGTCTGCTGCAATGTCCTCCAAGAATGGTCGGAGATTGCGCCTTCTATTACCGCCGGTCGGGAATTGCACCCTGCCCCGAAGATGAATCAAATATAAAATTAGCTTACAATTCTTATTATAAAAGAAAAAAGAGAATTGTAAACCTTTTTGTCTACAATCCTTTTATGTTTTCTAATTATTCCGGATAGTTTCGAGCGGTATTTCATTTGCTCCCACAGGTTTCGGGAGTGGTTCTGCAAAATGGAAGCCGTGCCATTCGGTCTGCACGATATTTCCAAAAAGAATCTGCTTTCCGAAGCCGGAAGCCGTCAATAGCATCGCTTCAATCATATACATGGCCATTCGTGAATCGACCGCTTCTAAATCGAGCGGAGCCGTGAAGTTGACCTTTACTATGTCGCCGTCCGTCACTGTATAATCGACCCCGGGAAGAATAGCCGTTTTGTAGATATCATTATCCTCCACCTTCATATATTCCAACGCTTCGGTCACTGTCTGGAATGTCTGGCGGAAATTCGGCGCTAAAAAGGTGCCGCCCCTCTGCTCATCCAGGAAATAGCTATAGCGGGCGCTGTCCTTTAAATCGATGGGTTCGCTAGGGGTGCCTATCTTCTCGAAAACGATCGGTGTGCCGTCTTCATTCTGCACTACAGCCTTATCATAGCTCTTGCCGAATGTATCCGTCAGCATTCCTGTATAAACTGCAGCCGTTCCGGCCGACTCGTCATAGCCGTGATTGTCGGGCAATGTATGCACTACCGCGTTTCCCCGTTCCTCAATCGTGCCTTTGACAGGATGGAATTCACTGAACCCCGCAGCCTGTTCGTCTATTTTAGCGGCATATTTATTATACATATCGACCTGGGTCGGTACGTCGATGCCGAAGTCCTTCAACAGCTTCTCATTTGGAACGACAATTGTCACAGGTATACTTTCTGCGTCATCCCCTGCTAGACCGATATGAAATGCAGTGGCCTCCTCCAACTGTTCTTCATAAACGGACGTGCGGATATCCTCCTCCACCGTTCTTTGGATAGATGTTTCCGATATTTCTTCATCCCCAAAACTTTCCGTCTTAGCTTCCTGTTTATCGGCACTTTCCATCTCAAATTCTTGTTTATCAGCACTTTCCATATCATTCATCGACATGCTGGCATCCTCCTGAGCATCCTGGGAAAAGTAGTAGACACCACCGAACGTCAAGAATGTCAGTGCAGCCACCAGACCGAAGAGCATGGATGGTCTCCTCTTTTTCCCTGCAAGACGCTGTACTGGCTCTTCCTCAAAAGCACCTGCCTCTTTCAACCTTGCGAAGACGTCTTCCTTTGAACGACAATCTTGCATTTTCGGGGCTTGGGATAATAATTCTTCCAGCTGCTGCTCGCTCCATTTTTCGTCCTTCATAATGAATTCGCCCCCTTTTCGCTCAATTTCTCCCGTAATACTTTAATGGCGCGATGCTGGGTTGTTTTGACTTTGCCTTCCGTCCACCCGAGGATTTCCGCTGTTTCTGCAATGGAAAGCTCCTGAAAGTAGCGCATGACAATCACCATCTTTTGATCCCCCTTGCATTTTTCCAATACAGCAAGCAACCGGTTCATGTCCTCATTCAACTCTGCAAACTGCTCCGGGGATTTGGTCGGCGATACGAGCTGCTCCTCCTCCCAATCGAACGCATTGAAGGCGTGCCGCTCCCTTACCTTCGTGCGGCGGAAATGGTCGATGGCTACATTTTTAGCAATGGAAAAGAGCCATGTCTTTTCCGTGCTCCTGCCCTGGAAGTGGTCGTATGCCTTCAAGACGCGTACATACACTTCATGGGAAAGGTCTTCTGCGACCGTTCGATTTTTTACGAGGTAAATCAAAAACTGAAAGATGTCCTGGTGGTATTCATCATATAATCGATGGAAAATGGATTCTTTCATCCATTCCACCTCCGTTCTCATCAAATTAGTCGGATGTAAAATAGAAGCGTTTCAGACCATGCACAAATACGCTTTAGCCTGGATGAGGTGCATATGTAGGAATTTTGACATTTCAAAAAATAAAAAGATAGGGTGCATGCACCGTATCTTTTTATTTTATTACATTGGTAGGTAGAACGTAAATGACGTCCATTCTTTTTCCACACTTTCCACTTTGATGTTGCCCTCATGTGCTTCTACAATATTGCGTGTAATTGCAAGGCCGAGGCCCGTTCCACCTTTCGCACGTGTTCTTGCCTTATCCACCTTATAAAATCGCTCAAATACATACGGCAGGTCGTCCTTCGAAATGCCGAGGCCTGTGTCGGTTACGGAAATTTTGGCGTATGACAGTTCATTCGTCAATGATACGGTCACCCTTCCTTCCCCTGGCGTATGGCGTATGGCGTTGTCGATGAGGTTTGTCAGTACCTGCTCGATGCGATCCTCATCGAGCGAAATCATCGTATCATCCGGGAGCTCCGTGATAAATTGCAGATGGACATGCTTTTCCTTCGCCACCTGCATGAATTTCTGCGTCATGCGCTCCAGTACATGGACAATCGGCACATGTTCCTTATGCAGGCGCATATGGCCCGATTCCATCCGGGCAAGATCCAATAGATCCGTCACAAGACGTCCCATGCGCTGGGATTCGTCATAGATGATGCGAATCATTTCATTGCGCTCTTCCTCGGACTGTACGACATCGTCCAGGATTGCTTCTGAATAGCCCTGCAGCATCGCAATCGGCGTACGCAGCTCATGAGATACATTGGCGATGAAGTCCGAGCGCAGCTTCTCCAGCCGGTTTTGCTCCGTCTTGTCACGGATGACCGCAATCGCCCCGCGAATGACCTCCCCGCTGTAGAGCGGACTGATTGTGATACTATAAAACGAACCGTCCATTTCTAAGTCTTCCTCTATTTTATCCTCGAAATCAAGTACATGGTCGAGCATATGGTAGATTTCCGGTGGAATCGGCCGCTCACTTTTGCTACCCTTGCTGATGAACCATTTCTGAAGCAGTTTTTCAGCCGGCGGATTGCTCAGTAAAATCGTCCGGTCACGGTTGAAGGTGATGACGGCATCCGTCATGGATGTCAGGATGCTCGACAGCTGCTCCTTCTCCTGATTGATGACTTCGAGATGATGCTTCAGCTGACGCCCCATCTGGTTGAATGCCACCGCAAGCTGGCCGATCTCATCATTGCTCTGTATTGCCGGCACCTGGGAATCAAACTTCCCCTTAGACAGTTCGAAGGCATGTTCACGCATACGACGTAACGGATAGGTAATGCGGCTTGATAGGAAGAACGCAAAAAATGTCGTGAGAATAAAGGCAATGAAGGCAGAGATGAAGACAATTTTCGTCGTTTCCTTACTCGTCTCATGCTGGGCATCCGGACTTTGATAGATGAATACCGCCCCATGCAGCTCATTGTCCGACTTCAGCGGAAAGCCTAGTACTACATACGACTCCATCTTGTCCTTTTTTGACTGGGAGGGAAGGAGCATCTCCTTCAAAATCGGCTCATTGGATTCGTAGATCGGCGCAAATGCTTCATTGGCCAGAATCTCCTGCCGAATCTCCTCCTGATTGTCCCCCTCCTGAATGGCGTAGATAACATCGTTCGGACTGGCCGCAACCAATGCATTCGTATGTTCGTCCAGTACATTCTCGATGACCTGCATCGGGGAATGCCCCTCCCCATATTCGTCCACAATGCTGGCAATTGCTGCGGCCGTCTGGCGGAGGGAACTTTCCGCCTGCTCACTATGATAATTCTCCAAAAACTCCAGCATGAATACCGTGAAGATGAAAAGGACAAATGAAACGAGAAGCAATATGGTTACCCATAGCTTCCCGACAATACTATTCCATATTCTATTCATTCACGACCTCGAATTTATAGCCGACGCCCCAAACGGTCACAATCATCTTCGCCGCATTTTCAGAAACGCGGTTCAGTTTTTCACGCAGACGCTTTACATGCGTATCGACAGTACGAAGGTCTCCGAAGAAGTCATAATGCCAGACCTCTTTCAGTAATTGTTCACGGTCAAATACTTTATCCGGAGATTTCGCAAGGAAATAAAGCAGTTCGTACTCTTTCGGCGTCAGATTGACTTCTCTGCCATCCGCTGTCACACGATGTGCATCATTATCAATCGTCAGGTGAGGGAATACGACCAAATCCTTCGATGTTGATGCGTTGGCAGCAGGAGAAAATGCAGCGGAACGACGCAGGATTGCCTTTACCCGAAGCACTACTTCACGCGGACTAAAAGGTTTTACTATGTAATCATCAGCACCCAGCTCGAACCCTTGTACACGGTTCGCCTCTTCCCCTTTTGCCGTTAATAGAATGATAGGGGTCGTTTTCTTTTCTCGGATTTCTTCACAAACTTGCAGGCCATCTTTTTCCGGCATCATGATATCTAAAAGAATACAATGGTATTCATTTTCAAACGCCTTTTCAATCGCTTCTTCGCCGTTTTCAGCTTCGTCCACCATGTACCCTTCTCGTTCAAGGTACATCTTCAACAGACGGCGAATGCGATCTTCATCGTCCACTATTAATACAGAAATATTCTCAGACACTGGTGTGAATCTCCCTTCAAGCTTTATCTACATTTCTATTGTACATTTTTAGTCAATAAATGAAAAGAAGGGAGATGCCTAGAAAATTAAAACTTTCCCGGGCATTTCCCTTATCTTGGGGCGATATCCAATAAAAAGTGCAACTTTTGCGATGATTGCATCAAAAAGCCACCACCGCAGCAGCAAGTGGATGTCCCACTCTACTTTTCTAGCGCCCTCTTCCACTAATTTTGCCTATTATTTATGCATAAGAATGCAAGCCTGCAATCACAAGGTTCACCACTACAAGGTTGAACATGATGATTAGGAAGCCGATCACCGTCAGCCACGCAGATTTTTTTCCTTCCCAGCCCTTTGATAGGCGTAGGTGAAGGAACGCTGCATAGAACAGCCATGTAATGAGCGCCCATACTTCTTTCGGGTCCCAGCCCCAGAAGCGGCTCCATGCAACTTGCGCCCAGATCATTGCGAAGATGAGCGCCCCCAATGTAAATACCGGGAAACCGATCAGCACGGCACGATAGCCGATTTCGTCCATCAGCTGCGAATTCACACGCTTCAATAGCGGCTGAATCATGGCTGATACTGAACGGCGGGCAATCAGGCGGATCAATACATATAGAACTGAACCAAACAGGATCGACCACACTACCGTCGTCAGCTTGCGGGCATCAATGAGACCAGGCATTTCGATGAGCGGCGTCATGCGGTCTTCGGAAAGTTCGACATATTCATTCATGCCGAAGATGGCGGGCATCGTATATGTCACGGTTTCCGTATTGCCTTCCTGCGCCACATGCTCAAACTCCGCCTCGTAGCCCATGCCGTTGAATACCGACGTCGCTACGACAAAGCCGATGACGAGCACACAGAAATACATGACAGCTTCCAGCCAGAAGCGCTCTTTAGAAGCCTTTTTTACATCTACGTTCTTCAAGAGGTAGATTAAACCTGCCACCGCGCTCATCGCCAAAATCGATTGGCCGAGCGCTGCCGTGATGACGTGAATCGTCAGCCAATGACTTTGCAATGACGGCACAAGCGGACTCACATCTTTCGTGAACATCGAAGCATAGGCAATGATTAATAGTGCAATTGGTAATGCCACTACACCCAATGCCGTTACTCTGTACATAAAGTAGATTACGATAAATGAAAGTACGATGAACATCCCGAAGGCAGTCGTAAATTCAAACATATTACTTACAGGAGCGTGTCCTGTGTACATCCAGCGAGTGATGAAGTAGCCAAGCTGTGCAAGGAAGCCGATAATTGTAATGCCGATCCCGATTTTCCCCCACTTATCTGCACGCTGAGCCGCTGAATCATCCTTCTCCTTAATGGCCCCTCCGAACAGGAATGTACCAACCAAGTAGCAGATGAATGCAACAAATAGGAGGTTACCACTTAAATCAATCAAACTCATAAGGTGTTGTCACCTTCCTTTTTAGTTTCTTCCTTTTCAGCTTCGGACTGGTCTATATAGGCAGGAAGATGAGCGAACGCCGTGACGGCATCCATTTCCTTCTTCATGCCAAACCAGTTTTTGTTTGTATGGGCTGCTAGACGGATTGTGCCGTCTGGAAGCTCTTCCACCCATAGGCGACGGTGTGCCCAGTAAGATCCGATGGCGACACCCAACATGAATATAATACCACCTATGAATAGAAATGGAATGGTTTTATCTTTACGAATCGTCAAACCTGACATATTTCGCGTCTCTACACCCTGGAATGCCATTTTGTATGTGTTTTCCCCTAAAGGTTCAAGCGTCTGCTGGATTGCTACAAAGCTTGTCTCACCCTCCGGCTTGTCAGGTGTATACATACGGAAGATGAAGGCCGGATTGTTCGGTGTTGGAGAAGCCGTCTGCGGAGCCCCATCCTCAAATCCGGAGAAGTCCGGCAAGTATGAGACGATCTCCACACGTGTATTGTCATTCAGCACATATTCCGTCTCCGGATTGGTCAGGTCGATTGTCACATCTCCCAATGACTCACCCGAAGCTTTATTCGTCAAAGCGAACTTCATCGTCTTCAATTCATTCAAACCGTAGTCCATTTGATACATTGCATAACCGTCATACTTTAACGGGGAGTTGACCCGGATCTCAAATGTGTCGACGACTTCCAGATTGTCCGTCTGACCCGGCAGATCCCCCTCCTGCTGTTTATAGAGCGTTACATTTGTCTGGTAGTTTTTCGCCATGACGTTGACACCTTGCTTCAGCTGCTCGCCCTGCGGCTGGTTGTCGTATGTTTCCAGGATAAATTCATCATTATGGATGAAGTAGCCTTCCATGCCAGGAACAGCCCGCAGCTCCCCTTCACGGAGCCACATCGATTCATCTATGTAGAATCCAGGCAATAAGCGCAACATCACAGCACCAAGGAAGACAATCAACCCTACGTGATTGATATAAGGACCATAGCGTGCAAAACGGTTCTTCTCCGCCATAAGCGCATTGCCTTCTCGACGCACCTTGTATTTCATCGCCTTCATTTTTTCCTCGACAAGGTCGAGTGTCTTGCCCTGCTCGGCAGTCGGCTTGCCTTCAGCGATGAGACGCTGGCGCTTCATGAAGCTTGGATGGCGTTTGATGCGCTGGTTTTTAAGCGATTTATGCAACGGCAGCCCCCGGTCGATACTGGCCACAATGATAGATATGCCAAGCATCCCTACTAAAATCTGAAACCACCAGGAAGAATAGAGGTCCGCCAACCCCAAATTGTAATAAAGTGTACCGAATGTACCGTACATGTCTTCATAGTACTTGGCCTTTTCTGCATCCGTCGACACGCTCACATAGAACTCCTGCGGCAGGATGGTACCGATGGAGGCGGCGACCAGGTTCAAGATGATGAGTGTAACTCCTACTTTTACGCTGGAGAAAAAGTTCCAAATCTTATCGATGATTGATTTGTTGTGCGTCTTGGAACGGATGGCAATGCCATCATAGCGCATGTCAACAAGCTTCTTTTGCTTTTCCTCTTCCGTTAACGGACGGCCGCATTTCCCGCAGAGCTTCGTACCGACAGGATTTTCATGGCCGCACTCACATAGTATTTTTTCCATATTGTAAGACTCCTATTCCGGCTTGATGGATTCCATATGCGCGGCAATCTGTGCTTCACTCATCTCACCGGTAACGATTTTTTCGATTTTCCCCTCCGCATTGACGAGAATCGTTGCGGGAAGGGTGGTCACATTGTATGCATTCATGACACTTTTCGTTGGATCGATTGCTACCGGGAAAGTCATGTTCATGCTTTTCACATAGTTCTTCACTTCAAAATTCGACTGGGCGATATTGACTGCCAATACATGGACGCCTTGCGCTTCAAATGACTTGTACTGCCGTTCAATGGCCGGAAACTCCCTTTTACACGGCTCGCACCAGGTCCCCCAAAAATTCAGCAGTACCCCTTGCCCTTTGTAGTCCGACAAGCGGTGCATATTGCCGTTCAAATCCACCAGTTCGAAATCGGGTGCCTCCGAGCCGATCTTCAGCACCTCGACCTTGTCTTTTGTAATTGTTGTATAGACCGTATAGCCAATTGCTACTGCGAGCAGAGCTAAAATGATGCCACGACTAATGGAGCGTTTCCTCTTTTTATCCATTTTTCGCAATCCCCCCCGAAAAAAGCAAATAATCCTAGTCCATTATACCAAAAAATGTGTTTTGGCCTTCTATGGATTATGAATGATTTATGAACGTTTTCACTATCACCCTAGTATTAATCCAGGCGCCCTGTCTCAGCCAGTACGCGTAGCTGCTTTACCTCATGCTTTGTCAGCTCGCGGTATTCGCCCGGATTCAGATTGCCCAGGTCCAGGAATGCAAAGCGCTCACGCTTCAGCTTTACGACCGGCGTGCCGATTGCTTCGAACATGCGTCGCACTTGGCGGTTGCGCCCTTCATGGATGGTGATTTCGCAAATTGCCTTGCCCGCCTTTTCATCAAAGGAGGTCATGCTCACTTTTGCAGGCGCCGTCTTGCCGTCCTCCAGCTTGATGCCGCGCTGCAATTTTTTCAGCCCGTCAATCGTCGGCACTCCCTTTACCCGCGCAATATATGTTTTGTCGATTTTAAATTTCGGGTGAGTCAGCTGGTATGAAAACTCCCCGTCATTCGTCAATAATAAAAGTCCCGTCGTATCGTAGTCGAGACGCCCCACTGGGAAAATACGCTCCGGTACACGCTTCTTGAAAATATCCACGACCGTCTTGCGTCCTTTGTCATCTGTTACAGCAGAAATGTAGCCCTTTGGCTTATAAAGAAGGAAGTACACCTTGTCCTCTTTTTCGAGCTTCACGCCCTCCACTTCAATTGTGTCGGAATTAGAAACTTTCGTCCCCAGCTCTCGTACCACCTTACCGTTTACCTTTACTTTGCCTTCCACAATCAACTGCTCTGCTTTTCTACGTGATGCTACACCTGCATAAGCAATGACTTTCTGTAGTCTTTCCATAAGTTCACCTCATTGATTTTTGCGCCGCACTTCATGTGCAACTAGACTAGATTGTTCCCGTAATCTGCTGAAAATTATGTCACACTTTGACGAAAACTTAAAGAAAAATTGCTCCATTCCCTACTTTTAACAAAATGTGGAACAAAAAAAAAAAAAAAGAAGACTGCCTTCAGTCTTCTTGAATGGATACCGCTTTTCTGAAAATGACATTCTCTCCTAACGCGACCTGCCAGACTGCCCTTTTGTAATCACGCTGGGCAATGAGCGTATGGTGGACGCTCTTTCTCTCCTCTTCTGTCAGCAGCAGGGAAATCGGTTTATCCACTGTAACCGTCGCTTTCGGAATCAGGTAGTCGCCCGCCTTGACGAGTTCGTAGTTTTTATACTCTTCGTCAATTCTATCGGCAAGTCCCCGGTGTACTTCCCAGTCATTTGATTCATTGATTGTTACCACCACAAACTCCTTGTCCCCGCGTTGGAAGTACGTGGCGAGAGTGCGGCCCGCCACCTTCGTGTAGCCAGTCTTGCCGGCGATCGCCCCTACTTCCTGGGACAGCAGTTTATGCTTGTTCTGCCATGCCACCACTTCCCCTTTATACAGGACGGTTGTCGCAATCTTGCGGAACGTCTCGTTCTTCATCGCAATCTGCAGCATCTTCGCCGTATCCTCCGCTGTGGAAAGGTGCTCTTCATGATGCAGCCCGGATGGATTCGTGAACACCGTGCCGTTCAGGCCGTACAATTCGGCCTTATCATTCATCAGCTTTACAAACCCATCCACGGAGCCGCCTACATGTTCGGCGATAGCCGTCGCGGCATCATTGCCGGAGCGCAGCATCAAGCCGTACAGCAGGTGCTCGAGCTTGATTTCCTGCCCTTCTTCCAAGTAGATCGAGGAGCCTTCGCTATAGGCCGCACGCTTGGATACTGTGACCTGATCATCCAAATCGGCATTTTCAATAGCAACCAGGGCCGTCCACATTTTCGTCAGGCTGGCAATCGGCAGCCTGGCATCTTCGGACTGCCCCATCAGCAGACGTCCCGTATGCGCATCCACTACCGCATAGCTGGATGCAGCCTCCACACTCACCGGTATGAGCAACAAAAACAACATAAGCCACAATTTTTTCAAGCATACGCTCCTTATTCGTTAAATGCTTCTTGGAACTTGGTCATGAATAGATCCGTCGCTTCCTCCTCCTCCGATTCCTCCGTCGGCAATGGCGGCAGCTCGGAAATATCCTTGAGACCAAAGTAATTGAGAAATTCCTTCGTCGTGCCGTAAAGGATTGCACGTCCCGTTTTTTCCGCACGTCCTACTTCCTGGACTAAGGCGCGTGATACGAGTGTCTGGATCGGGCGCTCACTCTTCACCCCCCGCAGGTCCTCCACCTCGGCGCGTGTAATCGGCTGCTTGTAGGCGATGATCGCCAACACTTCAAGGGAAGCCGATGTCAGCACCTGGCTTGTCGGGTTTTCCACGAGCTTTTTAATCGTGTCCGCCACCGCCTGCTTTGTCGCCAGTTGGTATGTACCTGCCAGCTGCTTGATGGTGATGCCATGGTCCTCTGCTTCATTATATTTCGTTTCAAGCTCGCTTAGTCCAGCTTCTATATCAATTACTCCAACATCTAAATACTGTGCAAGTTGGCGTGCGGTCATACCATCGTCTCCTGCAACAAATAATAATGCTTCTATTCTACTCATCAAGTTCTTCGAGTCCATCGCCAATTTCCTCCTTTTGCAGTAATACAGTCAGTTCTTCAAAGTTGTTCGTCTGCTCTACGAAGACGACTTGGCGCTTCATCAATTCCAGCAACGATAAAAATGTGACAATCAGCGTTTCCTTGTCCTCATATGGGAATAGCTCCGTGAACGTCGTGCGGCCGCCGCTTTTCTTCAGCCGGTCCACAACCGCAAACATCTGGTCCTTGATGGAAATTTCCTGCCGTGCCACACGCGTCTTGAGCGGCTTCTTCAGTTGCTTGCGGCGAATCAGCTTTTGAAACGCCGACAGCATGTCATAGACATTGACATCCGTTTCAAACAGCACCGCCTGTTCAGCCACCGCATATTCTGAAAGATCGGCAGGCGGTCTTGTATACACTTGCGCCCGCTCCTCTTCAAGCGTCTGCAGGTTCGTCGCGGCTTCCTTATATTTCTTGTACTCAATCAATCGCGAAACGAGCTCCTCACGCGGATCGGGCCCTTCTTCGACAAAGTCCGCCTCATCCAGCTCCCCCTCGTGGATCGGCAGCAGCATCCTGCTCTTGATGGCAAGCAGCGTCGCGGCCATGACAAGGTATTCGCTCGCTTCATTCAGCTCCAGCTCCTGCATCGCATGGAGGTGGTCGATATACTGCGCCGTCAGCTCAGCCATCGGAATATCGTATATATCAATTTCCAATCGGTGAATTAAATGCAATAATAAATCCAGTGGACCTGTAAATGCTTCTAGCTTCACTTCATAACTCATTTGTATGCCACCTGTCGTTTGTATATAAATAGTTCAATCATAGTATAGAGGAAAGGTGATTCATTTGCCATATATGCACCCATTGTATATCGATTATTGTACATATTTTAATGGTAACCAGGATTATTTCGAATGCCACGAAGTGTTAGAAGAATATTGGAAGGAAGTAGCTCCGCGTGATAAGGAGCATGTGCTCGTCGGCCTTGTCCAGCTGGCGACCGGCCTGTACCATTGGCGGCGCGGCAACCTGAACGGCTCTGCAAGAATTTTAACAAAATCACTTCACAATCTTCAACAGAATCGCAGCTCTGCCTTTTTACAGCCGCTAGATGGTAGATTGCTAGAAAAGCAGATTGCAGAATCTATTGAAGCAATTCAGCAGCAGAAACCATTCCGCCCTTTCAAACTAGCAATCCTGGATGACGCGTTGCAGCAGGCTGTTGCTTCAAAAATCACGGTTCTTCCGTTGGAGGATGAAGAGTTTCTCCTCCATAAGCATATGCTTCGCGACCGGAGCGAAGTACTCGAAGCCCGCGAGGCAAAAAGGGCGCTTGCAAGAGGAGGCGGGGAACAAGCGTAGCCCGGGGCTGCCCTGTTTCCCTTTCTAAACATCCACTATTATGTTCCTGCGGGAGCGGCAGTAAAATGCCGTAATCTCGTTTACCGTCGCCTATGTAAAAGAGGGATGACTCAAGTTAGTTGAGTCATCCCTCTTTTATTATTGGCATGCATTTTTGTAAAAAAGGCTCTGTTTCTTCAGTGGCCTTGACTTTTGTGAAAAGCTTCAAATCACACAATTCCTGTAGCATCTTTACCGCTACACCTTCTCCGCGATATGACGGAACAACAGTAATATGCTGGATTATCGCCACTTCTTCCTCAATCTTCACACCGATAATCCCTACATACTCCTCGTCCTTTTTCCACAAATAGAGCAGCCAATTATCTAGTTGTTCGTATTGTTGAATTGTTTCCATTAAGCGCTTTACATCCTTCTCCTGAGGCATGAATGATAACAGCCCCATGGCGATTTTTTCAAGCGCTTTTTTGTATCGTACTAGCATTGTCGCATTCCCTCAATTCTACCACTGCCCATCCTACCAAAAGCGTTAGGAAAATGCAATAACACATTTACCTATCTAGGAAACCGTGTCCTTTTTCACGGTAAGACGGGTTATTCCCCGTTAAAAATCGCAATTAATGGACTAATGACGTAGATAAATAGCAGTGCCCAAACTGTAACGCCTACAAATAAACCGAGTCCCCATTTCGCCTGTCTTGATAACTTCACAGATTACTCACCCTTTTTCAATGTTAACGGGAGATCATTTAATACGATGTCTTCATAGCTTTCCCGCTTGATCGCCAGCTGGTGCTCGCCCGCTTCCACAAAAACGACTGCCGGACGCGGTACACGATTATAGTTGGAAGCCATTGAATAGCCATATGCACCTGTACAGAACACCGCCAGAAGATCACCGGGTTCTGCCTGTTGCAGGGCGGCATCAATAATTAGCTTATCACCTGATTCACAAAGCTTCCCTGCCACCGTATAGGTAGCGTCTTTTTCCTGATCCGCCTTGTTTGCAATCATCGCATCGTACTTTGCATCGTACAAGGCAGGACGGATGTTGTCGCTCATGCCGCCATCCACCGCGATGTACTCACGCACACCTGGCACGACCTTCTGTGAGCCTACCGTGTACAGCGATGTACCCGCTTCTCCCACAAGTGAGCGGCCTGGCTCAATCCAAATCTCCGGCATTGCTAATTTTACCGCTTCCGCCTCTGCTTGTACAGATTTAATCATTTCTTCCACGTAGACATGGGGCTCAAGCGGCTTGTCGTCCTCCGTATAACGGATGCCGAAACCGCCGCCAAGATTGAGTACAGAACATTCAAAGCCGTACGCCTGCTTCCAGTCGCCCATCTTCTTCATCACTTTTCCGGCGGCTATCGCAAAGCCGTCCGTTTCGAAAATCTGTGAACCGATGTGGCAGTGCAGACCGAGCATCTTCAAAAATTCATGGTCCTTTACCTGAGCAAATGCCTCATCTGCCTGACCATTGTTTAAATCGAATCCGAATTTCGAATCCGCCTGCCCGGTAGTGATGAAGTCGTGCGTATGGGCTTCCACACCTGGCGTCACCCGGAGAAGAATGTTCATCTTCTGCTGTCTTGCCTGTGAGATTTCCTTCAGTAATGCGATTTCATAGAAATTATCAACGACGATACAGCCGATCTTTGTATCGAATGCCATTTCTAGTTCCGCTATGGACTTGTTGTTGCCATGGAAATGAATGCGCTCTTCAGGAAAGCCAGCCTTGATGGCGGTATAGAGCTCTCCCCCGGATACTACATCCAAAGATAGATTTTCCTGTGCAGCCAGCTGATAGGCGGCCACACATGCGAATGCCTTTGAAGCATACGCCACCTGCGCCGTCACACCCAGCTTTTCAAAAGTACCTATAAACCCGCGTGCGCGCTTACGAATAAGCGCTGTATCGTATACAAATAGCGGTGTACCGTACTGTTTGGCCAGTTCAACCGTATCTACGCCGCCAATCGTCAAATGCCCATTCTCAATCGCCTGTGTTCCATATAAATACATGCATCTCTCTCCTCGCCCAGAAATTAGCCCACGCTAATTTTCATAAAAATCACAAAATATCTTATGTGAACTTTAACATAGTGAAGAAAGGGATGCAACGTATGTTTATACATTTACTTCGGAATTATGCATAAATATTACTTATCAGGACAGGTTTATGCATTAACGTTTACGTTTCTTGGCACCGACGATATACGGTCTTAACGCATCGTCTGACATCGGGTAACGAATCATCACCCGCGCGAAGGCTTTTGGGAAGAATGGGACCAATGGCCATAAATACGGAATTTGTAATGGTCGCAATGCATATAAATACATAAATATTCCAAAACTTACGATGAAGAAGCCGTTAGCCGCAAATATGGCTGTCGCAGCAAGCAGAATCTGCCTGAACACCTTCATCGAAATACTCAGTTCATAATGAGGAATGGCGAACGTCATTAATGCCGTAATGGCTGTATAAAGAATGGCTTCTGCTGAAAACAGCCCTACATTGATGGCGATGTCCCCAATCATAATCCCCGCAATCAACCCCATGGCTGTGGACATCGGGGTCGGTGTATGAATAGCGGCGATGCGCAGGAACTCAATACCCAAATCCGCCAGGACAAGCTGAAGATACAACGGTATCTCGGATGCCTCTGAGACGCCGATAAAAGCAATCTTTTCAGGCAGGTCCTCCGTATGCGTAGCCAGCAAGTACCAAAAAGGTAGCAGGAATACGCTTAAAAAAGCTGCCACATAGCGCAATCCCCTCATGATTGTTCCAATCAGCGGCGCCTGCCTGTATTCCTCGGCGTGCATGAGCAAATGGAAGAGGGATATCGGCATAAGCATCACGGAGGGTGATGTATCTACAATGATGGCGATATGCCCTTCCAATAGATGGGCCGCCACAATATCCGGCCGTTCTGTATACCGAACGAACGGCACCGGATTGAACTTCTGCTTGAAAATCCATTCCTCAAGCGATTTATCCGCCATTGTCAGCCCGTCATGATGAATTTGCTCGAAGCGTTTCTTAATCCATTCCAGATGATGCTCATTCACAAGATCGTTTATATAGCAGATGGCAACATCGGTCTTGCCAAGTTGGGAAATCTGCTGGAGCTCAAACCGTAGCTGCGGGGTGCGTATACGGCGCCTGATCAGCGACGCATTGATGATGATATTCTCCGCAAAGCCGTCACGCGCTCCCCGGATGACCCGCTCGTTGTCGGGCTCTTCCGGATTGCGCCCAGGATAGCTCCGGAACTCTGTCGTGTAGCTATATCCGCTTTGTGTGATGATGCCCACTTGCCCACTTAGTACGCCAAGCAGGAACTTATCCTTCGAAAGGGATGGCGAGATGCTCTGAAAGTTGAAGTGGGCATAAAAGTATGCCTCTTCATCATCGATCTCATCGTGATGCGTATGCTGCAGATTGGCAAGCAAATTGGATAGGTTCGTATTGTCCACTAGACCACTTACATAGACAAGCAGCACAGAAAGCTCCGAAACATATACTTCCTGCTTGATTAAATCGAACGATACGTCCTTGCCAAACTGGTCTTCACAAAATTTGCGTCCTTCTTCTAATGATGTAAATAGTTGATTTGTCATTTATGCACCGTCTTCTTTGTTGTCGCTTCCATCCAGACTTTCAACTGGGCCAGTATCTTTTTCTCCAGGCGCGACACCTGTACTTGTGATATTCCGAGGCGTTCTGCAATTTCCGTTTGTGTTAGATCAACAAAATAGCGCAGGTAAATAATGGATTGTTCCCGCTTACCGAGACGTTTGAGCACCTCCTTCAACGGAATGTAGTCAAACGGCAGCTGCGATTTTTCATCCCGCATCTGATCCATCAGCGTGACGGAATCCCCGTCATTTTCATAAAGCTGCTCGTGAAGAGAGGCCGGATCGCGCATGGCATCAGTCGCCATGATGATTTCGTCCACCGTTACCTCCAGCATGTCTGCGAGCTCCGCCATGGAAGGATGCTTTTCGTTTACCTTCATGTAATTTTCGGTCGCATGCCGGATTTTGAAATTGAGCTCACGAATGGAACGGCTCACTTTCACCATGCCGTCGTCCCGTAAAAAACGCTGTATTTCCCCGATAATCATCGGCACGGCATAGGTGGAAAACTTCACTTCGTATTTCAGATCAAACTTATCAACGGACTTCATCAGGCCAATACAGCCAATTTGAAATAAATCATCCAATTCGATTCCACGGGACGAGAAGCGCTGGACGATGGACCATACGAGTCGCGTATTGCCCTCAATCATCCTTTTACGTGCCGCAGCATCGCCGTTTTGGGCCCGCGCAATCAAATCCCGCATTTCTTCCTGTGTCAATAACGTTTCTGACGGCTGTTCGATTGTCTCCATCCCCCTAATTCATCACATTGCTATGGCCTGGACGGGCGAAAATTTTTTTGTGAAGGTAATCGTCGTACCATGCCCTATATGTGATTCAATCCTGAATTCATCCGAGAAGCTTTCCATAATTGTAAAGCCCATGCCTGAACGTTCCTCATGTCCCTTCGTCGTGAATAAAGGCTCTCTGGCCGACTCGATATCGGGAATGCCTCGTCCTTCATCTTTGATGGAGACGCTCAACATCTCCCCGTCAAGCACTGCATGCACTGTCACCATGCCATATGCACCGTCATAGCCGTGAATGATGGCATTCGAAACAGCCTCCGACACGATTGTTTTGCATTCGGCAAGTTCTTCAATCGTCGGGTCCAGATGTGCGATGAAGCTAGTCACCGCTATTCTTGCAAGACTTTCATTTTCGCTTTTTGCCAAGAATGAAAGGATCATTTCGTTATCCATTTACAATCCCCCTCGCCTGTGAAATTGCTATTTCTTCTCCCCCATGCATCATATAAGCAGCAAGTCCAGAAAAACGGAAGATTTTTTCCATCGTAGGAGAAGGATTCAATATGATGGTACGGCCATTCACTGCATGCAGCTCGCGCATACGTCCTAAAATCAACCCTACACCAGCGCTATCCATAAACTGTAAATATTCTAAATTCCAAATAAGTGTTTTAAGATCTCCCTGTAGAATTGTCATTGAAATTTGAGAACGCACTTTTTCCACTTCATGGTGATCGAGTTCACCGTATAATTTAATAATGGCTACTTCATTTGGACACATTGTAATTTTACATTTCATAGCTTCTCCTCCTTCGTCTCCTTGATTTCGAGAGCAGGGGATAATCTCCTTTCCGACCGACAAAACTAGTGTTCATTCTGCGAAAGTAGTGCTTAATAGACAAAGGGTATGCTGTCAGTATAGGAAAGCTTTGCTATTTTTAAACACCCAAAATGCTGTCCGCAGCGTCATGCTGAACAGCTCCTTGACACGGGAAGGACGGCATGCTCTTTCGGTTGATGCCAAGCGGTGCATTGCAATACCTTTCATCCTCCGACAATCAAAAAACACTTCATGCTCCCGCGCACAGCGGGACATGAAGTGTCTTCGTTTTCCTATAAATAGAGATGGCAGCTGAAAGGACAGAGCCAGCCGTTGCATCATATGGCTCCGCACACGAAAAGCAGGAGCTCGATCACTCCTGCCTACTAGTCGCTTACTTCAATTGTTCAGCTGCATCCAGTCCAATACCGTCGGCAAGCTTTGCGCACTCATTAAATGCAAGATGCTTGCAGCCTAGACATTTTTCCGGCCGGATACGACGCATCGCTTCGTTGATGGCGTCTCCAGTACGATAGAAGAAATTATCCTCTCCTATTTCCTGCGATATGCCGTTTTTATCGAGAAATGCTTTTAATGTCGGCTGGACACCCGTAACAAGCAGCGTACCGCCGGATGCTTTAAAATCACGTATAATATTCCGGAAGTATTCCTCACCTGTCGTATCAATAAACGGCACATTCCTCATCCTTAAAATCAACACTTCCGGCCGGTCATTAATAGCAGATAATACATAATGCTCGAATGTCTGGGCCGCCGCGAAAAACAACGGACCTTCCACTGTATACATGCTGATCTGCGGGCAATCGTGCCCCTCTTTCACAACATGCGGAAGCACCTTTCCTTTTTCCGTACTATGGTCTGGCAGCACCTTAGCTACAACCAGCATTTCACTCATCCGTTTGGCAAACAGCACAACAGCAAGTCCTAGTCCGACTGGAACAGCAAGCGTAAGGCTCGTAAAGACTGTCAGTAAAAACGTAACGACTAGAACGATCGAATCTCCTGTTTTCAACTTCAAAATATGGGCAAAATGATGACGTTCACTCATATTCCATGCGACAACCATCAGTACAGGAGCAAGGCTTGCCAGTGGGATATGAACCGCAAAAGGTGCCAGTACAAGCAAGGTAAGGAGGACGAAAACCCCATGCACGATACCCGACATCGGCGATACTGCTCCCGACCGGATATTCGTTGCTGTACGGGCAATCGCCCCTGTCGCCGGGATACCACCAAAGAATGGCGTAACGATATTGGCAATCCCCTGCCCGATGAGCTCCTTGTTGCTGTCATGCTTGCTGTTCGTCATGCCATCCGCCACTACAGCTGATAATAGCGATTCAATCCCGCCAAGCATGGCGATGGCAAATGCGGGACCCAGCAGTGAATAAACGACCTCCCATGACACTTCCGGAATACGGAATTCCGGCAATGTATTGGGAATCGACCCATAAGTGGACCCGATTGTCGCAACCTGTCCGTTAAAGAAAACAAACGTCACGACAGCCGATACGAGAATCCCTACCAGCGCTCCCGGCACTTTTGGCGCAATTTTCGGCGTCAGCAGAATCATCGCCAGGCTGATGATTGCCACAATGATGCTCGTAAGGTTGAACGTGTGAAGATGTGCAGCGATGTCCTTCAGTGTATCTAGCAGGTATTCATGCTGCTGGAGGCCTGTCAGCCCGAGGAAATTGCCGATTTGCCCCGTGAAGATAATGACCGCAATACCGGCAGTAAACCCGACTGTCACCGGGCGAGGAATGAACTTGATGAGGGAACCCAATTTCAGCACACCCATCAATACGAGTATGATTCCTGCCATGATGCCTGCAATCAATAGATTTTCATACCCATATACGAGTACAATACCTAGCAGGATAGGGACAAATGCGCCTGTTGGTCCACCAATCTGGTATTTTGAGCCACCTAGCAACGAAATGAGTATACCAGCGATGATTGCTGTATAAATTCCGTACTCAGGCTTCACACCAGAAGCAATGGCGAACGACATGGCCAGGGGAACTGCAACAATCCCCACAATCGTCCCCGATAATAAATCCTTTCTAAAATGGTTGAAGGTGTACCCTTCAAACCGTCCCGTCCTAAAACGACTCATACAATCCCTTCTCTTCTATCCAAATTAAGAAAAAATAGAATTTCTGACGAAATCACGCACCTATTTTATCATATTTTTGCATTTTTAAAAGATAGTTTTTTAATTACATCAAAGAATTATCGTGTTTTTTCGTTTAAAAGGAGAATTTTAGCAGTACCTTCCATTCCACAAAATTATTATATCAGTATAAAAATTATCCGAAATGTCTTCTCAGGATGGCCGCACCTTGATGGAATGACTGCATCAGCCATACTTTTTAGGAGGTGTTGATCAAAAAAGAGCTGCCCGGAAAGTTTTGGCTTCCCAAGCAGCTCTTTTCGTGATTATTGAATTTTGAATGCGGCTTTCGCCTTTTCCGTCATTTCTTCCGTTACAGGGATGTTGGCAAATAGGATGGCCAATGTATCTCCAGCCTGAATCGAGTCTCCTGTTTTGGCTACAATCTTGATGCCTGCATCGAAATCGAGCTTCGACTCTTTTGTCAGGCGTCCTGCACCAAGCATGACGGACAATTCACCGATTGCCAATGCATCCACACTTGCAATTGTTCCACCTGTAGTAGCTTTCACATGGTATGTGTGGGCCGTTTCATTCGTCTTCAGGTCGGCCACCTTTCCACCTTGTGCTTCAACGAATTCCAGGAATTTATCCTTCGCCTTGCCGTTTGCGATGACCTCGCGCACTTTAGTAGCCGCCTCTTCCTTCGAGCAGTCCGTCGCCAGCATGTACATTAAGGAAGCGACTTCCACACAATCCTCTACTAAATCTTCATGTGTGTTTTGTGAATTTCCGCTCAGCACGTCTAATGCTTCCACTACTTCCACCTTGTTCCCGATGAAACGTCCTAACGGGTTGTTCATATCGCTCAATGTATAGACGATTTTACGGCCGAAGCGCTTGCCGATTTCCGTCATCTTGTCTGCAAGGACCTTCGCCTCTTCCTTCGTCTTCATGAAGGCGCCATTTCCGTATTTGACATCCAGTACGATGCCGTCCGAACCGCTCGCGATTTTCTTGCTGATGATGGAAGATGCGATCAGCGGAATCGAATCGACTGTTCCCGTCACGTCACGCAATGCATAGATTTTCTTATCGGCCGGGCACAGGTTGCCCGTCTGACCCGCTACCGCGATGCCATGCTTCTTCACGTTGTCGATGAATTCCGACTGACTCAGCTCTACATGGAAGCCTTCGATGGACTCCAGTTTATCCACTGTCCCACCTGTAATACCGAGGCCACGACCACTGAATTTCGCCACAGGGATGCCGAGTGCCGCTAAAATCGGTGCAACGACCAATGTCACCTTATCACCGACACCGCCTGTACTGTGCTTATCCACCTTGAAGCCCTCGATGTCCGATAGGTCGATCACATCGCCCGAGTTCACCATTGCTTCCGTCAGATAGAACATCTCCTCATCGTCCATGCCGTTCAATCGGATGGCCATCAGCAAGGAGGACATTTGATAGTCCGGAATCGATTCATCTGTGTAGCCGTTGACAAAGTACTGAATTTCCTCCTTTGTTAACGGTTGCTTGTTCTTCTTCTTTTCAATAATGGATAATATGTTCATGTTTACACTCCCAGCCTGCAATTTTCGTCTTTCAAGGGGACGCGCCCTATTTCAGCTCATTCAGGAAGCTTTTCCCAAACCCTGGAGCAGGTACACCGAAGTTTTCTGCTACTGTCGCTGCAATATCTGCAAATGTATCGCGAAGTGGCAGCTCGGCTCCTGCTGCAAATCTTGGCGAGTATACGATCAGCGGTACATATTCGCGTGTATGGTCCGTGCCTGTAAACGTCGGGTCGTTTCCGTGGTCCGCTGTAATAATGAGTAAATCATCCTTCGTTAGCGCTTCCAAAACTTCCGGCAGGCGTCGATCGAATTCCTCCAGCGCTTCGCCATAGCCAATCGGGTCGCGGCGATGTCCGAAGTTCGCATCGAAGTCCACCAGATTCAAGAAGCTCATGCCATGGAAATCACGGCGAACCACCTTGTTCAATTGATCCATGCCATCTGTGTTGTTTTTCGTACGAATCGCTTCCGTTACACCTTCACCATTGAAGATATCGGAAATTTTCCCGATGGCAATCACGTCAAGACCTGCATCCTTCAGCTCATTCATCGTCGTACGTCCAAATGGCGACAATGCATAGTCATGACGGTTTGAAGTACGAGTGAAGCTGCCAGGCTCCCCGACGAACGGACGTGCAATGACGCGTCCTACCAGGTATTCCGGTGTAAGGGTCAATTCACGTGCAATTTCACAAATTTTATACAGCTCATCAAGTGGAATGATTTCCTCATGTGCTGCAATCTGCAATACCGGGTCTGCAGACGTGTAGACAATGAGGGCACCTGTCTCCATATGTTCTTTCCCGTAGTCATCAATCACAGCTGTCCCGCTGTATGGCTTGTTGCACAGTACTTTGCGTCCCGTACGTGTCTCCAGCTCGCTGATCAATTCAGGCGGGAACCCGTCCGGATAAACCTTGAACGGCTTATCGATGTTAAGACCCATAATTTCCCAGTGACCTGTCATCGTATCCTTTCCGACCGACGCTTCCTGCATCTTTCCGTAATATGCCTTCGGTGTTTCTGCCGCTTCAATCCCTGGTAGCTTGCGGATGTTCGAAAGCCCTAAAGAACCCATTACCGGCATATTCAAGCCGTTCATTTCTTTGGCAATATGACCTAGCGTATCCGATCCTAAGTCGCCGAACTTTTCAGCGTCCGGCGCCTCGCCGATACCGACTGAGTCCATAACGATTACATGTACTTTTTTGAATGAATTCATGACTTTAACGTCCTCCTCTTCCCTACCTTTTCATTTTATCAAAAAACTTGAATAAATAAAGGTCAGACATCTGACCCGACTGATATTTTTTTAGGCACGCGGGTGAAACTGTTTATATACCTCTGACAGACGGGACTTGCTGACATGCGTGTAGATCTGCGTCGTTGAAATATCGGCATGCCCGAGCATTTCCTGGACAGCACGCAAATCCGCCCCATTTTCAATCAGATGGGTTGCAAATGAATGCCGAAGCACGTGGGGTGTCAGCTCCTTTTGAATATTCGCCTGTTGGGCATGCTGCTTGATGAGTTTCCAGCATCCCTGCCTTGTCAATCTTTTCCCTCTTTGATTGATAAATAACGCAGTCGTCTTCGGATAGCTTCCCTGCAGCTCGTAGCGGGCACGTTCCAGGTATTTGCCGAGCGCATTCAATGCGCCGCGTCCCAGCGGCACGATGCGTTCCTTCCCACCCTTGCCGAACACACGGACAAAGCCCATCGTCAGGTGGATGTCTTCTATATCGAGCCCAATCAGCTCTGAAATGCGCATGCCTGATGCATACAGAAGCTCGAGCATCGCTACATCCCGGATGCCCTGCGGCTTCGAACAGTCGGGTGCGGCAATCAGTGCATCCACCTCTTCCACCGACAGCACTTTCGGTAGCTTCTGCTCCAGCTGCGGCATTTCCAGATGCACCGTCGGGTCGGTCGTCGTCACCTTTTCGCGAAGCAGGAACTGATGGAATGACCGGATGGAGGAAATATGCCGTGCAACCGTACGCGCCGTCTTTCCTGCCGCGCGCAGGTTTTCAAGGTGCAGCAGGATGTTTTCCCTCTTCACTTCATTGAAGTCCTTCAGCTGCTGCTCTTCCTGCAGATGCGCAGCATACGCCTCCAGGTCCCGCCTGTAGGATGCCAGTGTATTGGCGGAAAGCTGCCTCTCCACACGGATGAAATG
>JBJEFP010000324.1:0-29814 GCA_051874195.1 Lysinibacillus sp.
ACAAACCCGTCGCCACACGACGTGGCGTCCTTAGGGTTTGTTCCGCAAGGCGGGACGTCGGTCACAAACCCGTTGCCCCAACCGTATTTTGCAACGAGTAATTGTAGGAGCGGGTTGAGGTGCCTCTACGTTGAACCCCCTTTCATAGATGAAAGCGGGGGTTTTTGTGCCGACTATAATGAATATTCAAAAAGCTTCCTTGTCAAACCTTTTTGCGTCCGATACTATTAATGATAGAGCTTTATAGCAGGATAATAGTAAAGGGGATGGCGATAGTGGCTTATTTAATCAATCAGAAGGACGGTATCCTGACTTTCACAATCAACCGCGAGGAAAAGCGCAATGCGGTCAATGATGAAGTGATGGACGGCCTGAAGGAAGTAATTACATATGTAAAAGAGCATGATGATGTACGTTTCCTCGTGGTGACCGGGGCCGGTGAAAAGTCGTTCTGTTCAGGGGGGGACCTTTCTGTTTTCCATGCCCTGGAGACGGAAGAGCAGGCATTTGGCATGCTGAGCAAGATGGCGGATATACTCTATGATCTGGCGACGTTGCCTGTGCCGACGATTGCCCTGATCAACGGGACGGCAGTAGGGGGTGGCTGCGAAATAGCGACTGCATGCGATTTCCGCTTGATGGCATCGCACGCGAAGGCGGGCTTCATCCAGGGGACGCTTGCCATTACATCTGGCTGGGGAGGCGGGACATATCTCTTTGAACGTGGTTTGCGCCATGACCGTGCGCTGAAGATGCTTGTCGACGCAAAGCCGTATGATGCGCAGACGCTCTATGAGATTGGCTGGGCGATGCGTGTATACTTTGAGGGAACGAAAGAAGAGGCGCTGGACGATTTTATCGAGCATATGAGTAAAATCCATCCATCGGTCCATCATGCATACAAAGAGATTGAGCTTCGGAAATGGCGTGAGCGTAATATGTATGAAAGAGTGATGGAGGAAGTGCGGAGGTGCGCCAAGCTTTGGGAAAGCGAAGCCCATCACGAGGCGGTTAATAGCTTCCTGACAAAATCGAAAAAATAACTAGACTAGATGGATTGTCTCTAAAAAGAAGGGGGCAATCCATTTTTTTATTCTAATTTTACATGGCTAGCATATAGTAGTAAAAAATGCGAGGTGAACAAATTGGGAGAAAAAAGACGTAAAGATCAATGGACGACTGCCGATGATGAAAAACTAGCAGAAATTGTGATCGGGTTCGTTCAAAATGGAAAGACGCAGTTGGAGGCGTTTTCCCATGCCGCTGAAACGCTTGGAAGAACAAAGCAGGCGTGCGGCTTCAGATGGAATAAAACACTTCGGCTACAATATGGCCATGTGCTGGATAATGTACGCAAACGTCCAAAACAGATGATGCGCAGCCACTTGAAGCTGGCGCTAACTAACTTTGAAGAATTGACGGAAGCATATAATTCGCTTGATTTGAAATACCGTGAACTACAGGCGGAGTATGACCGAGTAATCAAATGGCTGCAGCAGGGGGCCAATTTTCTAAGCAAGGAACAGCAACATTGAAATAGGGAACACATGTCTCGAAATTGAACGAATTTTCCTTTATAATAAAATGAGGTCTGTCATGATGACAGGCCTTTTCATACGTTTTGCAAGGTGGGTGTTTACATGACGATTCAAATCCTCGGCGGTGGCTCCGTCGGATTATTGATAGCTAGCTTTTTGGCAGAAAAGGGTCTTGCTGTTGAAATAGTGGCCAAGCGTGCTGGACAAAGGGAGGCCCTGCATACAAATGGCCTTGTCCGGCAGGGGGCGGCTGGTGAAAGGGAGACATTCAAAGTTGGGGTATCGGCAAACATTGCCCGGCACCCCGAGCTACTTATTGTGGCGACAAAATACGATGCGCTTGCAGGGCTTTATCCGGTGCTCGCTGAATTGCCGGCGTCCGTCCCGCTGTTGTTTGTACAAAACGGCCTGGCACATTATCAAGAGGCGATGAGACTGCCTCAACGGCATATTGCATTCGGCAGTGCACAATTTGGCGCCCAGAGAGTGGAAGACCATTCCGTCATTCACCGTGGCATCGGTGTGCTGAAGCTGGCTGTAGCACGCGGCGACATGGAGGAGTTTGCGGCTGTGTCCGCGTTGGATAGTGAAGCATTTCCTGTCCGGCACGAGGATGAAGCGGAAAAGATGCTGCTGGAAAAGGCGTTGTTAAATTGCTTCATCAATCCATTAACCGCTATATTAAAGGTGAAAAATGGGGAGCTGCTGACGAATGGGCATGCCTATTCCTTGTTAGAAGCGTTGTATGAGGAGCTGATGGAGGCATTCCCGGACATGCGTACGCAGTTCCCGTTCGATGGGGTGAAGGCGTTGTGTGAAAGGACAGCTGCCAACACTTCCTCCATGCTGGGAGACCGGCTGGCAGGGCGGAAAATGGAGGCTGATACAATTGTGGGCGCCATCATCGAAAAAGCTGCAAGCAATGGCCGGCAGCTGCCCACTTTACGTACACTGTATGAATTGATCAAAGCGCTAGAACAATTAGAGGGGGATGAATGGTGAAAGCATTCATTGAAATAGTAGGTGGCGCCATTCTGATGTGTCCGCTGATCGCGCTCGTATTGACCTATATAATCTGCAGGAAAATGCGCATGAAAAAAATGTATGCCATCGGGTTTGCGGCGGATGTCACTACGTTCATCCTCTTCTTCTCGGTACCACTCGCCTTCAAGAGTATCTGGGGAACATCATTCTCCCTGTACATAGTTATCGTTGCCCTGCTCATAGCCCTTGTACTGACATTTCAAGATTGGCGCACGAAGAAGGAAATCGATGTGCCAATCTTGTTGAAAAAAATCTGGCGCATTTATTTTATCCTGCTAAGCATTTTATATATATGTTCATGGATGATCGGGCTTACGGTGAACATAGTGGAATATGTCAGGGGAGCCTAGAGCAAAAAGTTTTTCGTAGGCACGTAAAACATATACAATAATACATATTCAAAAACTAAAGCATACTAGCATAGCAAACAAAACCGTTGGACGATAGAAAGTACATAGTCGGATTAGAAAGTAGAGGCGTTTATTTCATGAAGCTGGAGCAAATTGCAATACCAGTGCAAAATAGAGTATTGACGGATTACTGGCAGGCAAATGCCGATATCCATTCTTTTTTTACGTATCCTTATGAGCAGGCATCTTTTATAAAGCGTGCCGAGAAGCTTGCGAGTAATGAATATAAGCGGGGGGCATTGGTGAAGGTAATCCGTTCTTATATGGAGCGTTTTGGCGTATCCGAGCGGGCTGCGGAGCATTTAGCGGAGCTTGAAGCAGGTGCTCCGGCGATTGTCGGGGGCCAGCAGGCGGGTGTATTTACAGGACCGTTATATTCCGTTTATAAGGCGATTACGGTCATTTTGTTGGCGAATGAGCAGCGGCAGGCATTGGGGACGCCGGTAGTGCCGATTTTTTGGATTGCGGGGGAAGACCACGACTTGGACGAAATCAACCATACATTTACGATTGTTGACGGCAGTGTAAAGAAGCGCGCCTATAGTAAACGTTCCCATAAAAAAACGATGGCATCGACTACCCGAATCGACCATGATGAGATGGAACGGCTGATTCGCACGGTGTTCAAGGATTACGGGGAAACCGTCTATACGGAAGCGCTACTGGCGGAAGTATTGGATGCCAGCCGTTCGAGTGAGACATTCACGGACTTCTTTACGATATTGATGAACCGTCTGTTTGCTGATTACGGCTTGCTGATGATTGATGCGGCTTATGGTCCTTTTCGCCAATATGAGAGCGAGTATTTTGAACGTCTCATTGAGAGGGGCGAGGAGATTGCCCGAGCTGTCACGATACAGGAACAGGCCTTGGAAAAAGCGGGGTATGGAAAGCCTATCGGAGCGACGGAGAACAACGCCAACCTCTTTTATGTGGAAGATGGCGAGCGCTTCTTGCTGGAACGGCAAGAAGGGCATTTCGTCAACTCCTCAGCACCGGTAAGGCTGACAAGGGAGGAGCTGCTGCAGACTGCCAGAAATGAACCGGAAAAGCTTAGCAACAATGTGGTGACCCGGCCCTTGATGCAGGAAATGACATTGCCTGTCCTTGCCTTCGTCGGAGGACCGGGAGAGCTCGCTTACTGGGCGACGTTAAAACCTGCATTCGGCCTATTGGATCTGGAAATGCCGATTTTCGCACCGCGTCTGAACATCTCAGTGGTATCACGTAAAATCCAGCCTTTGCTGGAGCAGCATCGGTTGACGTTTGAAAGAATAGTCGACGGGGAAGCTACGAAGGAGAAGGAGCAGTTCATTGCAAGCGTCCAGGACGAAGAGGCGCTCGCACAGGTGGATGCGATGGAAGAGACTCTTTCCGCTCAATATGAGGCCCTTTCTGCCCATCTCGACTATAACGATTTGCAGTTAGAACATATCGTTCAGAAAAACAGATTGTACCATAATAAACAGTTTGCCTATTTGAAGCAGAAGATAAGGGAGCAAACAGTAGAGCGACATCACAATGTCATCCGGCAGTTCGATTTGATGAACGCCGAGCTCCTTCCGAATGGCGGCCTGCAGGAACGGGTTTATAATCCCTGCCAGTACTTAAATCAGTATGGGCCGACGTTTGTGGATGATATGATAGAGTTGCCATTGGTAGTAGGTCCACAACATTTTTTAGTAAAATATTAGTAGATGGAAGTTGGCTCTTTAGCGAGTCAACTTCTTTTGTTTGTGACTATTTTATTATAGAAAGAAGAATGATGGAGGTCTAATTTCCCAAATCCCTTTCATGGCGCGGCAAACGCGGGTTATTAGTGGTAGAAAGTGGGGGGATGTGGTACATTATTATCTAAAGTGGGGTGAGTAGCATGTTCATGGGAGAATATCAACATTCCGTTGATATTAAAGGACGTCTAATCGTGCCAGCAAAATTCCGCGAACGTCTGAATGATACGTTCGTCATTACGCGGGGGCTCGACAACTGTCTTTTCGGCTATCCTATGGATGAATGGCGAAAACTCGAAGAAAAATTAAAAGGACTTCCGATGACGAAAAAAGATACTCGTGCCTTTGTGCGGTTCTTCTTTTCGGGAGCAACTGAAGTAGAAATGGACAAGCAGGGCCGCATCAATATCCCGGCGACGCTCCTTTCGCATGCAAACATTACGAAGGAGTGTGTCATCATCGGGGTTGCGGCACGCATAGAGATATGGGCAAGAGAGGCTTGGGAAGATTACTTTAAGGAATCCGAGGAATCCTTTAATGAAATTGCTGAAAATATGATAGGGTTTGATTTTTAATTGAGCCAAAAGGAGTAAGTTTTATGTTCAATCATACAACCGTGCTATTAAAGGAAACCGTTGATGGGTTGAACGTCCATCCAGACGGCATTTACGTCGACTGCACACTTGGCGGTGCGGGGCATAGCGAGTATTTAGTAAAGCAACTATCCTCGAAGGGGCGCCTGATCTGCTTTGACCAAGACACTGTAGCGATTGAAAATGCAAAGGTTCGCTTGGCGGATTATCTGGACCGTATTACGTTCGTACATTCGAATTTCCGCTACATCAAGGAAGAGTTGCACAAGCTAGGTATAGAGGAAGTGGACGGGATTTTATACGACCTCGGCGTATCTTCGCCACAGCTTGATACACCGGAGCGGGGATTCAGCTATCACCATGATGCACCGTTGGACATGCGTATGGACCAGACGGCTGAACTGTCAGCGTTTCATGTCGTGAATGAATGGGCATATGAAGACCTTGTCCGCATCTTCTTCCGCTATGGGGAGGAGAAATTTTCAAAACAGGTAGCCCGCAAGATAGAGGAGGCGCGAAAGAAGGCGCCGATTGAAACAACTGGGCAGCTGGTAGACCTGATTAAAGAAGGAATTCCGGCCGCAGCACGACGTAAGGGAGGGCATCCTGCAAAGCGTATTTTCCAGGCCATCCGTATTGCGGTGAATGATGAACTTGGTGCAGCGGAAGATTCACTGGTCGATGCCATCGACCTGTTGAAGGTTGGCGGCCGTATCAGCGTCATAACGTTCCATTCGCTTGAGGACCGATTATGCAAGGCGCTGTTCAAGGAAGCATCTTCTATCCCAGAGCTTCCACCGGGATTGCCAATCATCCCCGAGGATATGAAGCCGACCCTGAAGCTGATTACAAGAAAGCCGATTTTACCATCAGATGAGGAGTTAGCAGAGAACAATCGTTCACGCTCAGCGAAATTAAGAATAGCTGAAAAAATAAACGATAAAGGACGTGTTTAAATGGCAGTTCGAGTTAGACAACAATCATATATCCAGCAACCTACTATGCCGGAACAGCCACAACATCAACCGTCACCTCAAAAGCAGAAAAAAGCCGGCAGACAGTCGCTGATTACAAGAAAAGAAAAAATATTATATATAACATTCATCATAGCAGTTGCTTTATTTGTAGTGTCACTTTTACATACACAGGGGCAAATTCAGACAACGACGATGGAAATTCAAAAAATAGAATCAGAAGTAGAAGTAGTAGCGAAACAAAACGAAGACTTGAAAGTGCAAGTAAGTGAACTATCAACCTATGAGCGCATTTGGGAGAAAGCGAAAGAGCTTGGCCTGACATTAAACGAGAAAAATGTAAAGGTTGTGCCGGGTGAATGAAGAAGCTCAAGTTTCGTTTTCAATTAGGAGCCTTTCTAATGTTTTTATTATATGGAGGGCTCTTTTTGCTATTATTTTGGCGATTTTTCTATATCCAGTCAAACGGGGAAGTACATGGATACAACCTGCAGGCACAGGCGGCTAACAAATACTCACGTGAAACGGTGATGTCGGCAGATAGGGGACGCATTCTGGACCGTGGCGGAAACGTAATTGCAGAGGATACACTGAGCTACCGGCTCATTGCCGTTGTGCGCGAGTCGGTCACGGAGAATCCTGAAAAGCCCCGACATGTAGTGGATGCGAGGGAAACGGCGCGTATTTTGGCGCAATATATCGATTTGGATGAGGAGAAGATCTACAAGCGGCTGACGCCTGAGAAGGATTTGTACCAGGTCGAATTCGGCTCTGCCGGGCGCAGCCTCAGCCATGAGGTGAAGGAGGCGATCGAAGAGCATAATCTGCCGGGCATCACCTTTGTCAATGATAAAAAGCGCTATTATCCAAACGGTTCCTTTGCTGCGCATCTAATTGGCTATGCAGTCAAAGAGGAGCAGGAGGATGGCACCTTCAAGACGGTCGGGCGAATGGGGCTGGAATCCATATATAATGAGGAATTGACAGGAGAAGACGGTACAGTTGCCTATGACAGCGATTTCTTCGGCTATCTGCTGGCGAACAGCGAAAAGATGGTGCAACCGGCAAAGGACGGAAGTGACATTTACCTGACGCTTGATAAGACGATTCAAAATTTCCTGGAGGATGCAATGAGCCGTGTGGAGGAAGAGTATAAGCCAGAATCCATGACAGCGGTAGTGGCGGATCCGAAAACCGGTGAAATTTTAGCGATGTCGCAGCGGCCGACATTTGATCCAGATACAAGGGAGGGCCTTGACTCAGGCTGGCTGAATAAGGTCGTGGAGGATGTATTGGAGCCGGGTTCTACGATGAAGACATTTACGCTTGCGGCGGCAGTCGACTCAGGCAACTGGCATCCAAACGCCACCTATCAATCCGGCCGCTATAAATTATATGACCGAACAATAAGTGACTGGAACAACGGAAAGGGCTGGGGGAAAATCACCTATTTGGAAGGAATCCAGCAGTCCTCCAATACGGGGATGGCCAAACAGTTGGAAATCATGGGCGGCGAGACGTTCATCGAATATTTGGACCGCTTCGGTTTTGGTGAAAAAACAGGAATCAACCTGCCAAATGAAGCAGCCGGGACGCTTTTAACAAAAAACCCTGTCGACCTGGTCATTACATCATTTGGACAAGGGTCGACCGTAACCCCGCTTCAATTAATCCAGGGTATGACCGCCATTGCGAATGACGGGAAGATGATGCAGCCGTATGTAATCGATAAAATCATTGATCCAAATACTGGGGAGGTACTGCTCGATGAAGAGCCGACAGTAAAGGGAGAGCCTATATCGGCCGAGACGGCAAAACAGGTCCGTGAAATTCTTGCCTCTACTGTAACGGCGGAATCGGGGACAGCCAAACGCTACCAGATTGAAGGCTATGAAGTCGCTGGGAAGACGGGTACTGCCCAGATTCCAAAAGAAAACGGCGGGGGCTATTATGGCGGCACTCACCAGTATATTTATTCTTTCCTCGGCATGGCGCCGGTGGACGATCCGCAGCTCATCATGTACGTAGCGGTGAAGAAGCCGAACATGAGCAGTACGATATCGGGGTCAGAGCCTGTATCGGCAGTATTTAACTCCGTCATAGAAAACAGCTTAAAATACCTGAACATCCATCCTGACAATACAGCAGATGTAGAAATGGCAACGGTAGGGGAGCTGGAGGGGAAACAGTCTGAAACGATTCATCTGGAGCTTGCAAATGACGGCTTTACACCGATTGTCATCGGTGAAGGCGGCACTGTAACGGAACAGTACCCTAAGGAAGGAACGCCGCTCTCAAAAGGGAGTCTGGTATTTTTAAAGACGGATGGGGCGGTTACCCTCCCGTCGTTTACGGGCTGGTCCTTACGTAACATGCTCGTCTATAAAACGATGTCGGGTCTGCCGATTGAAATTGTCGGAGAGGGCTATGTATATAGCCAGAGCGCCTCTGTGGGTACAACTGTGGGAGATGGTTCTCCGATTGTCGTGAAGTTGCGGAAACCGGAGGAAAGCTTCCAACCGACAGAGACCGATACGGAAGAGGAAGCGTTGCCGCAGGATTAAACCGGTCCATTTGGTGCGAATGGCTGAAGAAATAGAATACACGCTTCATTTACAACATAGGCTGATATAAAAAATGGAGCGTGTTGTCGAATGAAATGGATTTTTAAACAAGCCCAGGGGCGTTTAAAAATCATTATAATTTGTTTCATGTTATATGGCCTTGCCATACTGATCAGGCTGTTTTATGTGCAGATTGCCCAGCATGAAGAACTAACGGAATTGGCGAAGGCCAATTGGGATAGGGAAATCCCCTTTCAGGAGGAGCGAGGGGATATTACAGACCGGAATGGGGAAGCCATCGTCACGAACAAGCTTGCACCGACACTCTATTTTATGAAAGCCCAGAATAGCAATGTCGAGGAGGTAGCCGATCAACTGGCCCCCATTCTAAAGACTGAAAGGGAAAAGCTGTTGGAAAAGCTGTCAAGACGTGCGTATTTGACGAAGCTTGCTCCCGAGGGGAAAAATATAACGGCAGAGCAGGCGGAGCAAGTCCAGCAGCTACAGATTGACGGGCTCTACAGCGGAGTGGATTATGTACGCCATTATCCGTACGGGACATTATTATCAAGGCTGCTTGGCTTTACAGGATACGATTCCCAAGGACTAGCAGGCATCGAGTATGAATATAATGATGTGTTGACTGGTCAAGGCTCGGCTATCAGGCTGTTTACGGATGCAAAGGGTAATGCAATGCGTCAGACGCCCGATGAATGGAGGCAGGGAGCAGGAGGTGCCACGATCGAGTTGACAGTCGATGTCCGGCTGCAGCAGGTGGTGGAGCGTGAACTGGCCCAAGCGATGGAGAAGTATAGAGCGGAACAGGCGCTAGCCCTTGCAATGAATCCGAAAACAGGTGAAATTTTGGCCATCTCCTCCTATCCTACCTATGATCCGACTGCCTACCAGGAAGTGGACCAGTCAATCTACAATCGGAATTTGCCGGTCTTTATGACCTATGAGCCAGGTTCGACATTCAAAATCATTACGCTGAGCGCAGCAATTGAGGAAAATGTAATTAATCTGGAGCATGAGAGCTTTTATGATCAAGGCTTTACAATGGTTGAAGGTTCGCGGCTGCGATGCTGGAAAAGGCAGGGGCATGGTCACCAAACATTCCTGGAAGTCGTCGAGAATTCCTGCAATCCGGGCTTTATTGAGATGGGGAAACGGATAGGCTCCGATAAACTGCTCAGCTATATTCATAAATTTGGATTTGGCGAAAAAACAGGCTCCAACCTTGCAGGTGAGGCAAGTGGTATCCTCTTCTCCAAAGAAGGGTTCGGCCCGGTAGAAAGTGCTACGACCGCCTTTGGCCAAGGGGTATCGGTGACACCGATGCAACAGGTACAAGCGGTGGCGGCGGCCATCAATGGAGGGACATTATATACCCCCTATATCGTCTCCAGGATGATAGGCTCCAATGGCCAAGTACTGCTGGAAAACAAGCCTTCAGCCAAGCGTCAGGTGATTAGCGAGGAGACATCGAAGAAGGTTCGTGATGCGCTTGAATCGGTTGTTGCGAACGGCTCAGGTAAGCATGCGTACCGTGACGGGCTACGTATCGGCGGGAAGACGGGGACAGCCCAGAAGGTGGAGAACGGGCGCTACAAGGACGGAGACTACATTGTATCGTTCATTGGATTTGCACCAGCAAATGATCCGGAAATCCTCGTCTATGTGGCTGTCGATTCCCCGCAAGCGCAGTCTGTGTTCGGAAGTACGATTACCGCTCCGATTGTCGGGCAAATAATAGAAGAATCGGCTGCCATTCTGGGGTTGCCATATTCCTCCGAGCAGCTTCCTAAGAAGTATGTGTGGGGAGATGAGGTGACAGAGGCGATGCCTGACTTTATCGGGCAGAAGAGGGGCGAAGTGATGGAGCAACAATACACGTATAGAATAGAATGGCATGGTGAGGGCGACAAAATCATCGACCAATTACCTGTAGTGGGAAAACAAATCAAACAAGGCGAAATCATTCATCTGTACTTAGGGAACTAATCCTTTCAAAATGACGGTAAAACAACTATTATAGTGAAGGATGTTTATACATTTAATAGGACAGTTTAAAGGAGTTTTTTTATGACATTGGCAACAACGGTGACGATTTTAGTTACATCATTCATCTTGACCGTTATTTTGGCGCCGATCGGCATTCCGATGCTACGACGGTTGAAGTTTGGTCAAAGTATACGCGAGGAAGGTCCGCAATCGCATATGAAAAAGGCAGGGACACCGACGATGGGTGGTATAATTTTCTTGATATCCATCATCACGGCAACGGTTGCCTGTGGGCTTTTGTTTGATGTATTTACAACACAGACAGTTGTTTTACTACTTGTTTTTGTTGGGTTCGGGATTATTGGATTTTTGGATGACGGCATCAAGGTTATTTTCAAGCGTAACCTGGGCTTGACGTCACTGCAGAAATTAATCGGACAAATCGTCATTGCAATAGCGGCATTTTTATTACTACGTTTAGGAACATTTGATACGGCGATTGCCATTCCTTTTACGGAATGGCAGGTCGACCTCGGTGTATTTTACATCGCCTTCCTGATTTTCTGGCTTGTCGGCTTCTCGAATGCGGTGAATCTGACGGATGGGCTTGACGGTCTGGTGGCAGGGACGGCTTCCATCGCCTTTGCGGCCTTTGGGGTAATCGCCCTATTCAACAATCAGGCGGACATTGCGCTGTTTGCATTTGCTGTGACAGGGGCCTTGCTTGGCTTCCTGATTTTCAATGCAAATCCTGCGAAGGTGTTCATGGGTGATACGGGCTCCCTGGCCCTAGGTGGTGCGCTGGCGATGCTATCTGTACTGGTGAAGCAGGAGCTCCTGCTGTTGCTGATTGGCCTCGTGTTTGTCATCGAGACGTTATCGGTTATCCTGCAGGTGGGTAGCTTTAAGCTACGTAAAAAGCGCATCTTCAAAATGAGCCCTATCCATCATCATTTTGAGCTCTCAGGATGGTCTGAATGGAAGGTTGTACTCGTGTTTTGGTCAACGGGTCTTGTCATGGCATTAATTGCAGTCTTATCGGAGGCGTTACTATGAAGAGATATACAACATTACAACATAAAAAGGTATTGGTCCTAGGTTTGGCGAAAAGTGGCGCAGCGGCGGCGGAGCTACTGCATGAGCTCGGTGCATTCGTCACAGTGAACGATGCAAAGCCATTCGACGCCAATCCGGAAGCGCAGGAACTATTGACGAAGGGTATCACGGTTATCTGTGGACGACACCCTGAAGATTTACTGGACGAAGGCTTCGAGCTTGTCGTGAAAAATCCGGGAATTCCGTATAGTAATCCGATTGTCGCTGATGCCATCCAACGTGAACTGCCGGTCATTACCGAAATGGAGCTTGCCTATTTAGTAAGCGAAGCACCGTTTATCGGTATTACAGGAACGAATGGTAAAACGACGACAACCACGCTGATTTTTGAAATGCTGGCTGCCGGGAAGCGCAATCCTTTAATAGCAGGGAATATTGGAACAGTAGCATGTGGGGTGGCGAAGGAAGCATTGCCTGAACAGGTAATTGTAACGGAGCTGTCTTCATTCCAGTTGATAGGGACACGTGCATTCAAGCCGAACATTGCCATTTTGACGAATCTCTACGATGCACACTTGGATTACCATGGTACGTTCGAGGAGTATGCCAATGCAAAATTCGGCGTCACGCGCAACCAAACGGCAGAGGACTATTTCATTTATAATAACGATCAGGAAATCGTACGCAGCTATGCTGAAAAGTCAAAGGCGCAAAAAGTTCCATTCACGACAAAGGGGCGCGCTGAACAAGGCATCAGTGCGGATGACAGGGCGATTTACTGGAATGGGGAGCAGATTTTGAGCCGGGATGACATTGCGCTTCCCGGCAGGCATAACCTAGAAAATATTTTGTGTGCCGTTGCGGCATGCTTGCTGCATGGCTGTGAACTTGGTGCGATAAAGGAAGTATTGGCTACATTCGCCGGTGTTCGCCATCGCTCTCAATTTGTCCGTGACTGGAAGGGGCGAAGAATCTACAACGATTCCAAGGCGACGAATTGCTTGGCGACGAAGAGCGCACTTGAGGCATTCGATAAGCCAATCGTCCTGTTGGCAGGGGGACTGGACCGCGGCCATTCATTCGAGGAACTGCGTGAGACAATGGGGAATGTAAAGGCTGTGGTAGCATTCGGGGAAACTGGTATGCGTTTCATAGATTTCGCCAAGTCGTGCGGGGTAAAAGAAACAGTGTCCGCAACAAATGTAGAGGATGCGGTCGTCTATGCGGCCAAGTTGTCGACAGAAGGGGACATCATTCTGCTTTCCCCGGCATGTGCAAGCTGGGATCAGTATGACAGCTTCGAAATCCGTGGCGATGTATTTATCGATTGTGCAATGAAGTTATCCTAAAACGGTAGGAAAGGATTTTTTCGCTGATCATATATAGACGGTTGTTTGTAGGGAGTGCTTTATTACTTAGCTGTATAGGCATAGTCTTTATTTATTCAGCGAGTGCCTATTGGAGTGAAGTGCATTATGCAGACCAGATGCCATTCTACATGAAGCAGTTGATATATCTTGTAGTGGCGCTGATAGGGTTTGCGTTTGTAAGTAACAGGAAATGGCTACTGCATGAGAGCTGGTGGAAGCTACTCTATATCATATCGATCGTATTATTGATTGCTGTACTGATTCCCGGAATCGGGGTATGGCGCAATGGTTCACGAAGCTGGCTTGGAATAGGACCCTTGACGTTCCAGCCGGCTGAATTCGTGAAAATAACGACGCTTGTTTACTTAAGTGCCGTGCTTGCGAAATGGAAGCGTGGGGAACGTGTAATTAAGTTAAAACATTTCATCGTGCTCTTACTGCCAATCGGACTCATCATGATGCAGCCTGATTTCGGCTCTGCCTTCATCTTGATTGTCGCAGCGTTCATTTTGTTTTTCATCGCGAATTACCCGCTCCGGTTTTATGGGCTGTGCATCATGCTGGGGATAACCGGGTTAACGGGTTTGATCATTTCTGCACCATACAGGCTCGCCCGTATTCAGGCCTTTATTGACCCATGGCAGGATCCATTGGGAAAAGGGTTCCAGGCAGTGCAATCTTTGCTCGCAATCGGGCCGGCCGGATTGTTTGGACATGGCTTCTTAAAAAGTAGACAAAAATACCTATATCTACCAGAACCGCAGAATGACTTCATTTTTTCTATCATATTAGAGGAAACTGGCTTTATCGGGGGGCTTTGTGTTGTATGTATTTTTGCGTGCTTTTTATATAGTGGCTATAAACTAGCGGCACGTGCCATCTATGCCCGCTATTTTTATATAACGAGTGCGCTAGTTTCCATGGTTGCTGTACAGGCGGCCCTGAACATCGGAGTGGTCATCGGACTGCTGCCTGTCACAGGGGTCACATTGCCCTTCATCAGCTACGGAGGGACGTCGCTCGTCATTTTATGGCTGACGGTCGGCATCATCTATTTATTCGGAGCTACTACTGAAGGAGAGGAGGAGACAGCTTGGAGAAAGTAATCGACTTAGAAGACCGTATACCCACATTCAGGAAAAAGAGGCGCAGAAGGACCAATTTCAAATTCATCATACTGACAGCATTGTTCCTATTTCTGCTGCTGGTGCTCCTCTACTTCCAGTCCCCGTATAGCGAGATAAAAAAAATCGATATTACGGGTGCTGAGCTAGTAGACGGTACATATTATGAAGAGCTCTCCGGACTGAATAAGGGGGATTCGATGTGGAGCATAGACAGTGGAGCCATTACAAAGCAGTTGGAGGAGCTGGAATGGGTAAAATCTGCGGAAGTGGAGCGAAAATGGCTGAGCACGGTAGTCATTAAGGTGGATGAGTGGCAGAAGGTAGCCTATCTGGCAAAGGATCATGCATTCCATCCGATGCTGGAAAACGGCGTCCTTTTTGAAGAGTCGAACGAAACATCGCCGATTGATGCGCCAATTTTCCATGAATTTGAGGATGAAGGGGTACGCAAACGCCTATTAAAGGAACTTGCAAAGCTAAATCCAGAGGTGGTTGCGCTCATTTCCCAAATCAATGCAACCTCGTCCTCGGCTGACCCATACGCCATTACATTGTTTATGAATGATGGCTACGAAGTGAGGGCGGAAATTACATCGCTTGCCGATAAGCTGAATTATTACCCTTCCATCATCGCCCAAATCGAAAACGAGGAGCAGTATGAGAAGGGGATAATCGACATTGAGGTGGGCTCCTATTACCGGCCGTATTCAGAGGAATATGAAGCCCTGGAGATAGAAGAGGCTATGGAAGAACAGGAAGTGAGCGAGGATGAAGAATAATCCTCAAAAAAAGGCATGGTGGAGCCGAAAGTATTTTGTCATTCTGGTAGTCTGTATTACGACGGGCTTCATAATAGGGTTTTCCTATAACCTATCAAAGGACAACAGGCAAATTAATTCAAGCTCCACCTTATATACGCAGCAAAGAGATGCTTACCGGGAAGAATTGATTGGACAGCAGGAAAGGAATAAGGAGCTGGCAGAGGAGCTGGATGAGTTGTTGGAAACGATCCGGCATTATGAAAAGGAATTCGCCACTCCTGAAGAGCATTATGATGAACTTGTGGAGGAAGCCGGGCGCCTGCGCATCTTGATGGGGGAACTGCCCGCGTCCGGCAAGGGGGTTTCCGTCACCTTGCGTGATGAAGAGTATAGCGGTGAGACCAATCCGAATGATTACATCGTCCATGAAAGCCATATCTTCTCCGTCATCAATGAGCTGAAGATTGCAGGGGCGGAGGCGATTGCGATTAACGGCCAGCGTTTGAAGACGAACTCCTATATTAGCTGTAACGGCCCTGTCATCACGATTGACGGGAACCAGTATCCTGCACCATTTGTCATTGAAGCCGTAGGGAATCCGGACGGGCTGATTGCCGCCTTGGAAATCGGCGGAGGGGTATTCGATCAATTATTGAACGACAATGTAGTCGTCACATTAGCGAAGAAAGAGCTGATCTTGTTGCCATCCATTACGAAAGGAAACGTGTAGGGGGTGGAGGCATGACAAAAAAGACAACCATTCATATCACACTTATTTCCTTTATCATCGGCTTTATGCTCGCTGTCCAATATAATACGGTGCAAAGCCCGGAAAAACGGGAGACGACGGACATATGGGAAATTCGCCAGAATCTCTCGGATGAAAAAAGCCGTCATTCTGAGCTGCTCACTAAAATCCGGCAGGCCCAGGAGACTGTAAGGCAATATGAAGATGAGGAGCTGGACAACCCGGAGGCCATCCTAGCCCAGACGGTGGACCAATTACAGGCATCTGTAGGCATCAGGGAAGTAAGTGGGCCAGGAATCGTCTTGAATATCGACCCTTCGCAGGAATTGATAGATTTTGGCTATGACATAGAAGAGATTTCCCCGCAGCTTTTGATTCGGCTTGTAAACGAAATCTATCGCTATAAAGGGCAATATATTGAAATCGGGGGCCAGCGACTTGTCCATTCAACAGCTATAAGGGACATCAATGGCAAGACGACGGTCAACGGTGTGGCTATCGGAAAAACTGATATTGAAATAAAGGTCGTTACCGAGACGGAGGAGGAAGCTTCAAAGCTATATAACTATTTATTGGCCTCCTCCTTCATGGACGAGTTCTTCATCGACAATATGCTGTTGACGGTTGAAGAGCCTCAGCCTTCTATTACAATAGATGCGACAGACGTGGAAATTAGAAGTACTTATTTGACAGAATATAAAGGAGATTAGCTTATGTGGCTACCACTGCTCGGATTAATTTTGGGCATTGCGCTCGGCGTCCTGACCGACATCCAGATTCCCACCGTCTACGAAAACTACCTTTCCATCGCGGTGCTGGCTGCGCTTGATACGATGTTTGGCGGCATCCGTGCCCAACTGCAGCAAGTATACGATGACAAAGTGTTCATTACGGGCTTCTTTTTCAACATCGCCCTTGCAGCAGGACTTGCGTTTTTAGGGGTCCATATCGGGGTAGACCTGTATTTGGCAGCAATTTTTGCCTTCGGGGTACGCCTTTTTCAGAACATCGCGGTCATTAGGAGAATGTTAATTGCCAGATGGGAAGAGTCTAGGGTAAAAAAGCGTGAAAATTCGTCAAAATCACGTTAAAATTTGATTACAATAGGTAATTTACTTAGACATTAATTAGATTTTACAATAGAATGAAAAAAAGGAGCATTTAAAGGAGGTGCAACGAGTTGAATCATCAAGATATTTATATTTCTTTAGATATTGGTTCATCTTCTATTAAAGTACTAATAGGCGAAATGAGCGACCGCCAATTACATGTGATTGGCGTCGGACAAGTAAAATCGAACGGCATACGCAGAGGTGCGATTGTAGATATAGACGCAACAGTTCAATCGATCAAAAAAGCGATTGACCAGGCTGAAAGAATGACAGGTTTAAAGATTGAAGAAGTAGTGCTTGGAGTACCGGCAAACCAGACTGTCCTGCAGCCTGTAAAAGGGGTTGTTGCTGTGAATGGCGATGGAAGGGAAATCTCGGATGATGATTTGGCGCGTGTACTGGATTCAGCTGAAAGCATCGCCACACCGCCTGAAAAAGAGATTGTCAATCTATTGCCTAGAAGGTACACTGTGGACTTGCTATCTGAAATCAAAGACCCACGAGGCATGATTGGAACACGGTTGGAGGTAGATGCAACCCTGATCATGACATCGAGGACATTGTTGCACAATGTTTTGAGATGTGTGGAGCGTGCCGGCCTGAGTGTGCGTGAAATCTATCTACAGCCCTTAGCTGCGGGGTATTATGCTTTAACAGAAGATGAAAGAAATCAAGGCACTGCCTATATTGATTTAGGCGGTGGTTCAACCACAGTTGCTGTTTTTGAAGATGGACTGCTGACACATACAGGTGTCGTAGGCATGGGTGGCGACCAAATTACGAAAGACTTATCGATTGTATTGGAGACATCCACAGAGCAGGCAGAGAAAATCAAAAAACAGTATGGTCATGCATTTTTAGAGGATGCCTCGGACGACCAGCTGTTTGAAGTGCAGATAGAGGGGACAAACATGACCCAGCAGTTCAGTCAACGCTACATTGCGGAGATTATCGGGGCTCGTGTTGAAGAAATTTTTGAATATGTGCTAGACGAGCTGTCCAGGCTCGGTGTCCGTGATTTGCCAGGGGGCATTGTACTGACAGGCGGCGTTGCAGCGCTTGAAGGGATTGGACAAGTTGCCCGTCAAGTTATGCAGCTTCGAGTGCGTATACATACACCGGACTATATAGGTGTTCGAGACCCTGGATTCACAACAGCAGTCGGACTAATTCGTTACGCGCATTCAGATGATGAATTTTATGGTAGGAGCTCAGAAATGCAGACTGTTTCTGGATCCACACAGCCAACTCCTCCTAAAAACAAGTCTAATGCACCCGAGAAGAAAGTCAATCAAGGAAATAAGACGACTATGATGGATAAAGCAAAAAAATTCTTTAACAACTTTTTCGAGTAAGGATAAAGATATGAGGTAGGAGGAGACAAAATGTTAGAGTTCGATACGAGTATAGATCAAGGCGCAGTCATTAAAGTAATCGGTGTAGGCGGTGGGGGGAACAATGCCGTCAACCGTATGATAGAGCATGGTGTGCAAGGTGTCGATTTCATCGCAGTCAATACGGATGCCCAGGCATTGGAACAGTCCAAAGCCTCATATAAGCTTCAAATCGGCGGCAAATTGACACGTGGTCTTGGAGCAGGGGCTAATCCTGAAGTCGGCAAAAAGGCGGCGGAAGAGAGCCGTGAGCAGCTAGAAGAGGTTCTGCGAGGAGCAGATATGGTATTCGTAACAGCCGGTATGGGCGGAGGTACTGGTACAGGTGCAGCGCCTGTCATCGCACAAATTTCACGTGATTTAGGCGCTCTGACGGTTGGTGTAGTGACGCGCCCGTTCACGTTTGAAGGGCGTAAGCGTCAAACGCAGGCAATCGGCGGGATTTCCAATTTAAAAGAGGCAGTGGACACACTAATTGTCATCCCGAATGATAAATTGCTTCAAATCGTCGATAAGTCGACGCCGATGCTCGAAGCATTCCGTGAAGCGGATAACGTCCTTCGACAAGGTGTACAGGGCATCTCTGACTTGATTGCGACGCCTGGATTAATTAACCTTGACTTTGCGGATGTCAAAACAATCATGTCCGATAAAGGCTCTGCATTGATGGGAATCGGTATTGCGACAGGTGAAAACCGTGCGACTGAAGCGGCGAAAAAGGCCATTTCAAGTCCGTTGCTTGAAACATCCATCGATGGTGCAAAAGGTGTCATCATGAACATTACAGGCGGCATGAACCTGTCCCTTTACGAAGTGCAGGAGGCAGCTGATATTGTGGCATCTGCATCTGATGAAGAGGTAAACATGATTTTTGGTTCTGTCATCAATGAAAATCTGAACGATGAAATCATCGTTACGGTCATTGCGACTGGGTTCTCGGATGATATCGCATCAGGAACATCTTCAAGCTCTGCATTGGGTGGCCGTCCTTTAGGTGGACAGGCACAACAGCCGGTTCAGCGCACACGTCCGGAGCCTGTCCACACAGAGCAGGTTCGCCAGGCGCCGCCACAGGAAGAACAGTTGGATATTCCGACATTCCTGCGCAACCGACGCAACCGACACTAATAAGTAAAATAAATGGAGCTGTCCAGAAAGGATGAACTTTCTGGACAGCTCCATTTTTCTTGAATAATCATTTACTAAGAAGCATTCTCCTACGATGGTTGCATGAAAATGCCGCCATCCCCTTTGTCGTTTTCAAGGAAGCAACTATTCTTCCTAGAACTATCCAGTGGAGAGGAAAGGAACTGTCCTGTAAGCATCGCTTATCGGGCAGTTCTTTTTTGGTGGGGGGAATATGTCGGATGCACGCGGTTTATGTAAAGCGATTTATATAAAAGCATTCACTGTTTTGACAAATTCTACAATGTGTACGTGCTACTGTATGTGTAGGAGGTTTTTTTGCATGGCTGGGGAATGGCTGCTTGTAGTGAATACACTCTATAACTATATGTTGCTTACATTTACCGCAACAATCACGGACGTTCGTATCACAAAAGTCCGATTATGGACAATGGCAGCGCTCAGCAGTTTATTGGGGCTGCTGCTCTATCCGTCTGTGCTCGGCGTATTCATAAGTTTTCTTGTGCTATTGCCAACGTTTCCGATACAAGCGACGCTCTATAGACAGGCAATTGTGCTTTTTATCGCAACGTTTATAGTAGGTGGTCTTTTAACGGCTATACAATCATATGTTAGCAATAAATACGACATGCAGGTTTTATGGCTGTTGCTGGCGGCATTGGTCCTTATTTTTCTTATCAGGCGTTATCGACTACGTTGGCAAGTTCGACAAAATCACTTTTTTACGACATGTACCATTGAGTTTTTGGACCGGCAATTTTCACTTGCCGCATTTATCGATACAGGCAATACATGCATAGAGCCGATCAGCGCCTTACCAGTTCATTTTGTTTCATTCCAGGCGATGAAGGCGCAGTTGCCGCCTGATTTTGTACAGGCACTCATGAGTTGGCGGCAGGAGGCACCATATGAATTGCAGATGTTTTCGAAGGAAATACAAAAATACCTTCGTGTCGTTCCTATTCAAACGGTGCAGGGAGATACGCTTGCACTCGCCTTCCGTACAACTTGGTTATCGATGGATGAACAAATGGTTCAGGGTCATTATGTGGTATTTACAGCGAAGGACGCTAAATTTCCTAAGCAGGTAGAGGTCATTCTCCATGTATCTATGCTTCCTATTCTATAAACAAAGGGGGACAATCATTGCTTCAAAAGCTACGCTTATTATTTTTAAACATTTGGCGAAAAATATCCCGCCAAGGAACATACTATATAGGAGGACATGATGCATTGCCAGTGCCACTAACTAGAGAAGAAGAATTAACTGTTGTCAAAGCATTTATGGGCGGTGACTTACGCGCACGAGATACATTGATCGAGCGCAATCTGCGTCTTGTCGTTTATATTGCAAGACGCTTCGATAATACAGCTACACCGATTGAGGATTTAATCAGCATCGGCTCAATCGGACTGATAAAAGCAATTGAAACTTTCAATACAGAAAAAAATATTAAACTTGCAACATATGCTTCAAGGTGTATTGAAAATGAGATTTTGATGCATCTACGGAAAACAAGCCGCATGAAGAGTGAAGTGTCACTCGATGAGCCGCTCAATTCAGATGCAGACGGAAATGAGCTGCTATTATCCGATATTCTGGGGACGGAGGAGCATATCATTTCGGACGATGTGGAAAGGAAGCTGCAGCGCCAGCATATGTTCCATGCGATTAATTGTTTGAACCCGCGTGAAAAGTATATCATGGAGTGCCGTTTCGGCCTCAACGGGAAAACGGAGATGACGCAAAAGGAAGTAGCCGATCACCTTGGCATATCGCAGTCATATATTTCCCGGCTAGAAAAGAAAATTATTTTGGACTTGCGGGAGTATTTAAATGAACCAATCGCATAATTGGTTGAAATTGGCGTAGCTCAAAACGCATACTCTAATGCCATACGGACAAACTGAACGATAAAAAAGTTCGGAGGAAACGAGATGGTTCGTATGAAAGTTGAGTTATGTGGTGTTGACACCTCGAAGTTACCCATTTTAAAACATGAAGAAATGAAAGCTTTGTTCGAACGGATGCAAGCAGGGGAGGAAGAGGTGCGTGAACAGCTTGTCATGTGCAACCTGCGCCTTGTACTGAGCATTGTCGGACGCTTTTCATATCGTGGAGAGCAGGCGGATGATTTATTCCAAGTCGGCTGTATCGGGTTATTGAAAGCAATCGACCATTTTGACCTCAAGCATAATGTACGATTTTCTACGTACGCCGTGCCGATGATCGTTGGTGAAATACGACGCCACCTGCGTGACCATCATGCACTCCGGGTATCACGTTCACTACGGGATATCGCCTATAAGGCCATGCAGGCAAAAGAGCAGTTTGTACTTGAACATTTACATGAACCGACACTTGGGCAGATTGCCGAGATGCTTGAGATGAAACAGGAGGACGTACTTTATGCATTGGATGCCATCCAAGACCCGATGTCGCTGCAGGAGCCGATTTATGCGGACGGCACTGACCCGGTGTACATGCTCGACCAATTGAAGGGAGATGTCTCGGAGGATCAATGGGTTGCTTATGTATCGGTGAAGGAAAGCATGCAGAAGCTGGATGAGCGTCAGCAGTTGATCGTGGCGAAGCGTTTTTATTACGGGGAGACGCAGACGGAAATTGCCAAAACATTGGGCATTTCCCAGGCGCAGATATCACGCTTGGAAAAGAGTGCAATCGCTTTGATGCAGAAGGATTATAAATTTGACTGAAGCGCACATTTTGTGCGCTTTTCTTAAAGGTAGGAAATCATAATTTTTCAATTTATAGATATGTCTAGGCGTTCGTACCTGTGGTAAAAATCGCTCGGCTGTAATCTGTTTACCAGTACTTGTCACAGCAAAGCGGGTGCCATGCGCTTTTCTTAATAAAAGGAGGATTCGATGCGCTTTTCAACAGTGCAGCAGAAGGAAATGATCGAGGCGGGAAGCGGGCGATTCATCGGTTATATCATTGATGCGGAAATCAATGAGCAAAGTGGGTATATAGACTACTTTTTCGTTGCACAGCCAAGGAAATTTTACCAGTTCATACAGGGAGAAGAAAGTATTAAAAAGGTCGCGATTAGTGATATTCTCATAATAGGCAAAGATGTTATTATAGTAAAAAATGTCTCCGCATAGGCCACGCTATTCATTGATAAATCATGTTTAGCTTGATACAATAAGGGAAACTAATGATGTAAAGTTGGGAATAAAGTGGCCAAAGTAATCAGTAATCTAGAAAAAATCCAAAAAAATATAGATGAAGCGAAAAAGCGTGCAAACGCAACACAGCCGGTGAAAATCGTTGCAGTTACCAAGGAAGTGGATGTAGCGCGTACAAAGGAAGTCCTGGAGGCGGGCCTTGTACATATAGGGGAAAATCGACCAGAAGGATTACATACAAAGCAAGAACAGATCAAATCTGGCGCCCATTGGCACTATATTGGTACCTTGCAGACAAGAAAGGTCAAGCATGTCATCAATGAGATTGATTATTTGCATTCACTGGACCGAATGAGCCTGGCGGAAGAGATTGAGAAACGTGCAGAAAAGCCGGTGAAATGCTTCGTGCAGGCGAATGTATCAGGAGAAGAGTCAAAGCATGGCTTAGCGCGTGATGAAGTGATACCGTTTATCAGGCAGTTGGCATCCTATCCGAAAATTGAAGTCGTCGGGCTCATGACGATGGCACCGGATGTAGAGGACGAGGGCATAATTCGTGGAGTATTTCGTGAACTAAAAAAACTTCAGCAGGAAGTTGTCGCCTTACAACTAGCATATGCACCATGTTTGGAGCTTTCGATGGGTATGTCGAATGATTATGAAATCGCCATCGAAGAAGGAGCGACATTTGTAAGAATTGGAACGGCTCTTGTTGGATGATGAAAGAAGGGATGATGGTTGAGCATGAAAAACATCATTAAAAACTTCTTCTATCTAGAGGAAGAAGAAGACCACGTAACACGTGAGGAAGTAGATGAGAATCCTGTGACGAAACACCAACAGTCAGAAGTGCCAGCTCCGGCAATTAATAATCGTTTTAAAAAAGAGCGGAAAGTCGTCCCGCAGCAGACGCAGCATGCGCCCGTATCTAACCAGAACAATGTTGTGAGCCTGCATACGGCAGCCTCCGCAAAAGGAGCAAAGGTCGTATTGGTAGAGCCGCGTGTCTATGCAGAGGCGCAGGATATCGCCGAAAACCTGCGTAACAAGCGTGCGACGGTTGTCAACCTGCAACGTATCGACCGCGATCAGGGAGTGCGAATCATCGACTTTTTGAGCGGAACAGTATATGCTTTGAATGGGGACATACAGCGTATAGGTAAAGATATTTTCTTGTGCACACCAGACAACGTAGAAGTATCCGGAGAAATCTCTGACTATATTATCGATGAAATTTAGATGCTAGAGAGGTAAATGAATGATTTATTATGTTATTAATAACGTATTTACAATTTATACGTTTATGCTAATTGCTTACATCCTGCTATCATGGGTGCCGGCAGCACAAAATTCAGCTGTAGGTCGATTTTTAGCGGCTGTATGCGAACCTTATTTGGGCTTCTTCCGCAAGTTCATCCCGCCAATTGGCATGATTGATATTTCGCCAATTATTGCGTTATTTGCCTTGCGGTTCATTCAACAGGGCCTGATGATTGTTGTAAGCTACATTGTTTAATCATTTCCCCGTACAGTAGTGCTGTAGGGGGATTTTGTTTAGTATAAGGAGTTGCCGTAGAAGATGGAGCATTTAATCCAGCATTTTAGAAAAGATGAGCAGCCTTTCATCGAACAGGTCATTGGATGGCAAAGGGAAGTGGAGGATCGTTATGCGCCGAAGCTGACGGACTTTCTGGACCCTAGACAGCGTTTCATCGTTGCGTCCGTCATCGGTCAATCGGGTGATTTGATGGTTTCCATGGAAGGTGTATTTGAACAGCCGGAACGCATGCGTATGATAATTGCGCCTTCCTATTACACGCCAGAGGAAGCGGATTATCAGATTACAGTGTTTTCTGTTGGCTATCCATCCAAATTTATTCAGCTAAAGCATCCGGATGTACTGGGGGCACTGCTTTCCCTTGGCATCGAACGCAGCAAATTCGGGGATATCCGGGTAGCTGAAAATACAGTCCAATTTGCTGTTGCCACAGAGGTTTCGGATTATGTCCGTGCCAATCTGACAGGCATCGGGAAGATAAAGGTCCATCTTGAAGAGGTCGGGAAAGAGCCTTTACTGCAGTTGGAAGAGGAATGGGTGGAAAGCTCGACGACCGTCTCTTCCATGCGGCTTGACGTAGTGCTGGCAACGGTGCTGAACATTTCCCGGCAGAAATCGCAGAGCCTGATCACTGCAGGCCGTGTCAAGGTAAATTGGACGGTTCGTGAGCAAGTGGCGTTCGAACTTCAGGAAGGGGACATCCTTTCCGTCAGGGGGTTCGGCCGTCTGAAGGTCATCATGACGGAGGGCAGAACCAAAAAAGACAAAATCCGTCTGCAAATAGGCCGATTAGAACAAAAACAGTGAAACGATGCAAAAAATAAGGAAAAACTGATGCCAATCAAGCCGCAACAAAGTATAATGATTACTAAACAGTAACGGGTAAAGGGGAGTAACGACATGCCATTATCACCACTTGATATACATAATAAGGAGTTTACAAGAGGTTTCCGAGGCTATTCGGAAGATGAAGTAAATGAATTTTTAGATCAGATCATCAAAGATTATGAGATTATCTTGCGTGAGAAAAGAGAGCTTGAGGACAGAATCAAGACGATGTCTGAGCAGATGACCCACTACAACAACCTGGAGGAGACTCTTCAAAAGTCGATCATCGTTGCCCAGGAGGCGGCTGAGGAAGTACGCCGCAACTCGCAAAAGGAAGCAAAGCTGATAGTCAAAGAGGCCGAAAAGAATGCAGACCGCATCATCAATGAAGCAATGGCGAAAGCGCGCAAAGTGACGATTGAAATTGATGAATTGAAGAAGCAATCCAAAGTATTCCGCAACCGATTCAAAATGCTGGTAGAAGCCCAGCTCGATCTGTTGAATACAGACGATTGGGATAAGTTATTGGAATATGATATTGCGATGACGGATATTTCGGAGCATACACGCGAAAAATTACAGACAAGCGACGAGGGCTAATCGGTATTTTGGCGAGAAATGCTTGACGGATGTGACGAATATTTCTTATACTGTTACACAAAAGACGTTTATATGCATAATCGGCTTAGATGGAGAGAGTACGTGATAATCGCGGTTTAGCGATCCGGGGATGGTGGAAGCCCGGACAATGCGGGTTTTACGGAAGATCACTCCGGAGCTGGTTCGCCGAATCGAGTAGGCGGACCCGTGACACGCGACGTTACAGCGGCTAAGAGGCAGATATGGGCTTTAGGCGCATGCTGCAAATTAGGGTGGTACCACGGAATGACAGCTTTTCGTCCCTTATTGGGATGGAAGGCTTTTTATTTTTGCATGAACGTAAAAACTAGGAGGATGATGAAATGGTGGAGTATAAAGATACGCTATTGATGCCGAAGACGGACTTCCCGATGCGTGGAGGTCTACCGACGAAAGAGCCGCAAATCCAGGCGAAATGGGATGAAATGGACATTAACAAGTTAGTGAATGAACGTACGAAGGAACGCCCTCATTTCGTGCTGCATGATGGACCTCCGTATGCAAACGGAGATATCCATATCGGCCATGCATTGAATAAAGTGCTGAAAGATATGATCACTCGCCAAAAATCGATGTCGGGCTATCACGTACCGTATGTACCTGGCTGGGATACACACGGTCTTCCAATCGAGCAGGCTTTGACGAACAAGGGAGTCAACCGTAAGGAAATGTCCATTGCGGAATTCCGCGAGCTTTGTGAGAAATATGCATACGAGCAAGTCGACAGTCAGCGTTCGCAGTTTAAACGCCTTGGTGTGCGCGGTGACTGGGAAAATCCATATATCACATTAAAACCTGAATTTGAGGCACGCCAAATCGAGGTATTCGGCAAGATGGCGGAAAAGGGCTACATCTATAAGGGGCTTAAGCCGGTCTACTGGTCGCCATCCTCTGAATCGGCTCTAGCGGAAGCAGAAATCGAGTATAAGGATATTAAATCACCTTCGATTTATGTAAGCTTCCCGATTAAGGATGCAAAAGGCAAAGTACCGGCAGATGCAAAATTCATCATCTGGACGACAACACCTTGGACATTGCCGGCTAACTTAGGGATTTCCTTAAACCCAGAATTCATGTATGTGGTCGTGGCAGTAGAGGATAAAAAATTCATCGTCGCAAAAGACCTGCTTGAAAATGTGGCCAATGCAATCGGTTGGGAAAGCTACGAAATCATCCAAGAGGTTCAAGGAAATGAACTTGACCGCGTCGTGGCGAAGCACCCGTTCTATGATCGCGACTCATTGGTAATGGTTGGCGAGCACGTTACGGCTGAAGCCGGGACAGGATGCGTCCACACGGCACCTGGCCACGGGGAAGACGACTTCAACATCGGCAAGCAGTATGGGCTGGATGTACTTTCACCTGTAGATAACCGAGGCTGCTATACAGCGGAAGCACCAGGCTTTGAAGGCGTCTTCTATGATAATGCCAATAAACTTGTTACTGAAAAACTGCAGGAAGTCGGCGCATTGGAGAAGCTAAGTTTCTTCACACACTCTTATCCGCATGATTGGCGTACGAAGAAGCCTGTTATCTATCGTGCTACACCACAGTGGTTTGCATCAGTAGAGGCATTCCGAGATGAGCTACTTGCGGCAGTGGAAGAGACGACATTCACGCCTGCATGGGGAGAGACACGTCTTTACAACATGATCCGCGACCGCGGCGACTGGTGTATTTCTCGTCAACGTGCTTGGGGGGTACCGATTCCGGTATTCTATGCAGAGAATGGCGAGGAAATCATTACACCAGAAACGATTGCACACGTAGTGAAATTATTCCGGGAGCATGGTTCAAACATCTGGTTCCAAAAAACAGCAAAAGAATTGCTGCCAGAAGGCTTCACGCATCCGGGCAGCCCGAATGGTGAATTCTCAAAAGAAAATGACATCATGGATGTATGGTTCGACTCAGGCTCATCTCACCAAGGGGTCCTTGTTGAACGCGGCATGAAATATCCGGCAGACCTTTATTTGGAAGGCTCTGACCAATATCGCGGCTGGTTCAACTCTTCATTGATTACTTCTGTAGCAATCAGTGGCCATGCACCATATAAAGGCTTGCTTTCCCACGGCTTCGTGCTTGACGGGGAAGGACGTAAAATGTCGAAGTCTTTAGGAAATGTCATCGTGCCGCAGAAAGTAATGGACCAATATGGTGCGGATATTCTTCGACTATGGGTAGCATCTGTCGATTATACAGCAGATGTTCGTATCTCAATGGATATGCTGAAGCAAGTTTCGGAAGTTTATCGTAAAATCCGTAACACGCTTCGCTTCCTGCACGGTAACGTTTCGGACTTCAATCCGGAGACAGACCGTGTAGCATATGAAGAATTGCGTGAAATGGATCAATACATGTACATGCGCATGCAGGATGTGCTGAAGGCTGTCCGTGCTGCCTATGACCGCTACGAATTCTCGACTGTCTACCATACAATCAACAACTTTGTGGCAATCGAGCTGTCCTCATTCTACCTGGATATCGCCAAGGATGTGGTATATATCGAAGGTTCGGACAATCAACACCGTCGAGCAATGCAGACGGTGATGTACGATACGCTGCAAATGCTGCTGAAGGTATTGACGCCGATCATCCCGCATACAACGGAAGAGCTATGGGGCTATCTTGGCGCAGAGGAAGCATCCGTACAGTTGACGGACTTCCCGGAGGTGGACGAAAAGGAAAACTTCGCAAGCTTGCGTGAGAAGTGGGCGAAGGTCATCGAAATCCGTGATGAAGCGTTGAAGGCTTTGGAAGAAGCGCGTAATGCGAAGGTGATTGGTAAATCGCTTGAAGCAAAGATTTCCGTTTATGCAGACAGCGAGACAGTAGAGCTGTTGAATGATGCGAATATCGACTTTGCACAGCTCTGCATCGTATCCCAATTCAACATTGCAGGCAGCAAAGAAAATGCACCTGAAAATGCACTTGTGCTTGACCAGACATCACTTGTCGTGGAAAAGGCGGACGGAGAAAAATGCGAGCGTTGCTGGACGATTTCAGAAACGGTTGGAACGAACGAAGCACATTCGACATTGTGTGCTCGTTGTGCAGAAGTGGTAGAAAAATATTACGCTTAATGCTTGAAAGCCGGAAGGGGGCCCTTCCGGCTTTTCGCTTGCATCTTTATGAATTCTTTGTGTAGACGAACGGCTGTAGACTATACTTTCGTCTATTTATTTCTGCCCGAATCCACATCTTGATAGTATAATAAAGTGATACTATCTAAAGTGAGATTGATAGTTTTCAAAAGGATTTATAGGGTAATGGAAATGAGAAAGGTGGGAATACAAAATATGAAAAGAAAGTGGAGCCCATTCATCCTGGCTGGTATGCTGTTTTTCGGCTTCAGTGGCCAATCCGCAAATGCGGAGCTCGTAGACATTTCAGGCAACACGCATGAATCTGCCATTAGGCAATTGTATGAACAGGGCATTATCGGCGGCTATCAGGATGGTACATATAAGCCGGACGCAACAATCAAGCGTTCACAAGTCGTCCGTCTTTTAGGCAGGTACATTATAAAAGAGGACTATGAAATTCCGGAAGATTCATTGACGGACCAGCGCTTTGAGGATGTTTCTTTAAAGAGTGATGAGGAGCTGCTGCAATTAAGCACATTGCTTTATGAAGAGGGAATCTTCCAGGGGGCCTCCGGTTATCTGGATCCGAATAACCAGATGCAGCGCCAGCATATGGCAGTTGTCATTGTTAGGCTAATGCAGGATGTCTTTGAAAGGGATTTAGTAGCCGAATATAAAGCGGCTGGTTTCAAGACTTCCATCACGGACATACATAAAGCGCTTGATGAGGAAAAGCGGGAAGCAATTACGGCGCTTGAATACGCCGGTATTACCATAGTAAAGCAATTCAATCCGACCAATACCGTGACACGCGGCCAGTTTGCCTCGTTTCTGGTCAGAGCCTTAGATACAGCAGGAGTATGGAAGGATGAGCCGGCCGAGGCTTCTGAAGACCCTGCCGAAGAGGCAGTGCCGGCTGATGCTGCCGGAGATGAACAGGCTGATATGAACGAGGCTGTAGAAGAAGGTGCACAGCAGA
>JBJEFP010000324.1:29914-31865 GCA_051874195.1 Lysinibacillus sp.
GCCGGAGATGAACAGGCTGATATGAACGAGGCTGTAGAAGAAGGTGCACAGCAGACGGTGGAAGGTGTGGATTCAGCTGATGGCCAGGCAGTCACGGGTATCCCGGAGCCTGAAACAGACGCACCGGTTACAGAGCAGCCAATTGACTTCACCAACGTGAAGCACGTCACAATCTCCAACGGCACGCCACTTTATTCCTCCCGTAACATGAAAAATCAGATTGGTGTTTGGCAAAATGAAGGATTCATCGTTCCTATTCAATACCTGGCGGATAAGAATTTAGTTATTATTTCTGCTGGTGGAGAAAAGTATTATGTAGCACCAGATACAGTAGTGCCGGCTGCAGCTGACAGCGGCACTGAAAACGGTGCTGTTTTAGGAGCCGTTCGGACGAAGGATGCCTACCAGCTGCTGGATGCTCCGAATGGGAAAGCGATTCTTAAGGGGAATCGTATAACGAAACTGCATGTCGTGGGTATTTCCGACAATTTTTATAAAGTAAAAGTAGGGCACAAGGATGGCTATATCGCCCTTAGTCAGACATATGTAAATGTGCGAAAAAACATTAAGCTTACAGCAGGCACGACGTTCTCACAAGGAGGCAAGGTAGCCGGGGAGCTTGTCGCAGGCGCCGTCATCAAGGCTTCGGGCTTCGATGGATCCCATTATAAAATTACAGCTGGAGGCAAAATATTCACCTTCCCCCGCCAGGCTGTTGTGGAAACAGATGAGGCGACAGGAATGACAGCGGTCACACCATCGAAATATCCGGAGACGATTACAGCGATGAAGGATACGAATGTCAAGCTCGCTTCCGGGAAGGTGATTGGGAAGCTGAAGGCGAATACGACGTTGGAGCTTAAAAATATCACCGCTTCGGTCGGTATCATAGAATTTTTAGGAGGAGCCGGCTATGTCAACCTGGCCGATTTCAGCCACACAGATATTGTCACGCCTTCAAAAAATGTCACCCATCATGAAATGGAGTATCAATTGAAGGTGTTCAGCCTGCTTTATCCTGAATTCACCGAGCTGAAGGCAATCGGCAAATCGGTGGAAGGGCGTACGATTTATGCATTGCGGGTCGGCAATGGAAAGAAGGAGATTTTAATGGATGCCTCCATGCATGCGCGTGAGCATATGACGACGAATGTGCTGATGGAGATGATCGACCAGTATTCCTATCATTATCTAAGAGGGTCGAAGTTCGGCTCCTATCAGGTGAAGAACGTGCTGGACCAGACGAGCATCTGGTTCGTTCCGATGATGAATCCGGATGGTGTGACGCTGGTGCAGAATGGCATTAGTGCCGTGAAGAATCAGGCACTGGTGAGGAGCATCAACGGCAGCTCGAACTATGCGCGCTGGAAGGCGAACATCCGGGGAGTCGATCTGAACCGGAACTTCGATGCGACATGGAGCTCCATCATCCTGACGTCTCCATACGATAAACCGGCGTTTAAAAACTATAAGGGTACTGCACCTTTCTCCGAGCCGGAATCACAGGCATTGCGTGATTTTGTGTTGGCGAGGCCGTTCAAATCATACATCACCTATCATTCCTCGGGTCAAATCATCTATTGGGGATATGACAGCATGAGCAACTATTCGCGCAACTATAACCTTGTGAAAAGTGTGGCCAATGTGACGGGGTACTCCATCGTCCCGCCGAATCCAAGTAAACCATCGGCGGCATCCGAATCTTGGTTCACGAAGGTGAAGAAAATGCCGGCGATGACGGTGGAGATTGCACCATATGCCGGGGAAGGGCCGGTATCATTCAGCCAATGGAATGATGTCTGGCGCCGCAACCAGACGGTCGGACTGATTGGCGCAACAGAAGCAAGCAAACGATGATGAATAAAACTGGAAGGGCTGAGTAATCAAAGCGCCCTTCCAGTTTTTTTGTTAAGGAAATGATAAAAATTCGCATTGTGGATAACGATAGAAA
>JBJEFP010000325.1:0-3947 GCA_051874195.1 Lysinibacillus sp.
TCATGGCAGGCATGGATTTGCCTTCCCATATTGTCCGGGAATACATTGTGGGGGCGCTGGATTATATTGTTCAAGCTGAACGCCTGTCTGATGGGAAACGGAAGATCATGAATATATCAGAAGTGTCCGTGGATGAGGATAACAAAATTCAGATTAGAGATATCTTTACATTTAAGCGGACGGGCATGGGAGCCAATGGTGAAGTGCTAGGCTATCATACGGCAACCGGGCTTATTCCTAAAGCCCTGGAACGGATTCGTATCTTTGGTATTAAACTGGATGAACGCCTATTTACGCCAAAGGAGGAGTATTTGTATGAACGAAATGATTTACATTCCCCTACTCTCTAGTCTGGCGGTACTGGCATTAATTGCGTGCATTTATTCCTATTTGGGTTATCGAGCGCAAAAACGCGAATGGAAGCAGAAGATATCTTCATGGTATCCGGAGAAGAAACGAACGAGCTTTTTCAGTGGACTAGGAGATAAATTTGATAAGACTGACCGTGCGAAGGAGCTTGGCGTGAAATTGCACAATGCGAACCTTCCGCTTGCCCCGTCAGAATATCTTGCCTTTCACATTCTCGGGTTTTTAGCTCTATCCGTGTTATTTACGAACATGTTTAAAATCCCATTTCCCTTGAACGTTTTGATTCCTTTAGGGATATCCTATTTCGCGCATTATGCGTTGTTTATGGTGCGGAAGAATAAATATGAAGAACGATTTAATGATCAACTAGCCGATATATGCCGTTTGCTTGGAAATGCAGCAAGGTCAGGGATGACCTTGAACCAAGGGATTGATTTAGTGGCAAGAGAAACACCGGCACCGGCGGGGGATGAGTTTAAACGCATCTCCCAGGAATTAAGGCTAGGAGTGCCGCTTGAATATGCGCTTCGCTCTATTCAGAAACAAAATAAATCCAGAGAATTTCAGCTCTTTATTGCCACGCTTCTTATTCAGAAAAAAACCGGCGGCAATTTAGCGGCCATTCTTGAATCAATGTCCAACACATTAGAGGATCGAAAAATCCTGAATCAATCAATCAAAACGATGACAGCTGAACAAAAGTACATCTCGTATATCGTTCCAGCTATGCCAATCTTTCTTGTGTTAATCATGAATGCCTCAATGGATGGATTTGTCGACCCGTTATGGACGGGCCCGGGAATCGTATTGCTCTGTTTATTTATTGCAGGTGTGGTGCTCTCTTTCTTTCTGATTCGAAAAATTACAAATATAAAGGTGTAGTCTATGGATGCTCTCATCATTTTATGCGTTTTATTATTCTGGTTGTTTTTCTCTTTAACCATTCGGCATTATAACCGCTACCTGGATGAAAAAAGAGGCTTGATTGGCCATATAGCTGAGACCGTTCAAGATGGCTATTTAGGAACAAGCCGAAAACGGAAAAAGAATTCCAAATTGACGGAAAAGATTTTCGCCTATTCCGACGATTTTGCGGATTTGGGCAAGCGTATTAACTTCTTCAGTGAAAATAAAGAAATAGAGGATTTGCTAAGGAGAGCAGGCCGACCTTATAATTTTTCGCTCGACCGATTTCAAGGATTCAAAATATGGCTTGCGGTCACCTTATTTTTTGCGTCATTGATTTTCTTAATTCTCGGATTTCCGCTGGCGCAGTTTGGTCCTATTCTACTGCCTGTTTTTGGTTTTTTGGCACCTGTATTCTGGCTCAAGCAGGCTGCTAAAAAGCGGCAGGAGGAATTACGGCAAGATCTGCCCGACTTCCTTGATACAGTCAGCACGAGCCTGCAGGCCGGGGTCAGTTTAGACCAGACGCTGCGTGAGGTGATCCGTTATTTCGACGGCCCGCTCCATGAAGAGTTTTCCCGGTTTAACCATGAAATTGAGTTGGGCGTTCCGCGTGAAATGGCCTACAGAGGTTTGTTAGAAAGAAATGATAACAAGGAATTCCAAGGACTGATTAAGTCACTCATCCAAGGCTTGAAGCTAGGAGTCCCGATTGCGACTACCTTTAAGGTGCAGGCCGAGGATATGAGGCAATTCCGTGAGGAGAAGATAAAAGAACTGGCAGCTAAAGCCTCACCAAAGGTCACGCTGGTCACGACCTTTGTCGTTGCACCTGTCTCCTTATTGATAATTGCGGGGCTGATGATCTTGAACATGATTTATGGTGATAACAGTCTAGGAAGCTTATTTCAATAACCCCCTCCCAAAAGGGAGTTATATAAATCATAAATTAATAGGAGGAATTTATTATGAACTATCTTACGGAAATGTATGTTAAAGCTTCTACAAAGGTTGGCGGTCTGTTAAAGAATGAAAGAGGTTCGCAAACACTAGAGTGGATAGGGATTGCGGCTGTCATCGTCATTTTGGTTGGATTGGTTTCTACGGCTTTTGGTAATTCTGATCTTGGAGGAACCATCATAGATAAATTTGAATCATTATTAGATAAAATGATTAAATAATTTGCTCCTTAGAAAGGGGGGAGGTTCTTTGAATAAGTGGTGGTTAGTCCTTGGTTTGGCATTCTTCTTCCTAGTCGGTTGTTCAAATGATGATGCCAAGACCGATGAGAAAAAAGAACCAAATCTCGGAAATGAACAAACAGAGGAAGATGCTCAGGCTCAACCTCAAAGTGAGGATGAAGGTGAAAGTAAGGAAGAATCGTGGATTGCTAAATTTGAAGAAGCTCCAGAGGCTCCACTAACTGAAACAGAGATTGTTAACCAAGTCAAAGGTCCTTATGGAAATGCAGAATTATTCAAGGAAACCCAAGGTTATGGAGAACTCTTTGATAGCTTTGGCGTAATTCCGGAAGATGCTACAAATGAAGATTTGAATAAAGTCTTCAATTATGCTCTCAGCCAAGTTGCAGCTGACTTTCCTAGTCCGCAAGAAATCATTGATTCCTGGACGATTGATTTATTCGGTGATCCAGAATTAGAGGATAGCCGCTATCATTTTAAAGATAACTATAATATAGAAATTATCCTCGATTCAAGTGGAAGCATGGCGAATCTGATGAGTGGAAAGACAAGAATGGATGTGGCAAAGGATGCAATCATCGCATTCTTAGATGATGCTCCTGAGAATGCTAATGTCGCTTTGCGTGTATATGGGCATAAAGGGACAGGGGCTGATAGTGATAAGGAATTATCCTGTTCATCCAGTGAATTAGTATATGACTTTGGGTCCTATAAAAAGAGTGAGTTCCAAAATGCGCTAACTTCTTTTCAACCTGCTGGATGGACACCGCTTGCGCAGTCTCTAAATGATGCTAAGGACGATATGAAGGAATTTAATGGCGAACAACATACCAACATGATTTATGTTGTAAGTGATGGCATTGAGACGTGTGATGGTAATCCAGTGGAAGCGGCTAAATCATTTGCAGACTCTACTATTCAGCCCATCATCAATATAATTGGATTTGATGTTGATGGAGAGGAGCAGCTACAACTGAAGGAAATGGCAGAAGAAGCTAACGGCACATATAGCAGTGCGGATAATGCTGAGCAGCTAACAGAGGAATTTAACAAGGCTAAGACTGCAATTGAGAAATGGGAACAATGGATGACAAGTGCTAATCGGGATGCAAGGTCAGATAAAATAAAACGATCTCGTGAAACCTACGATTATAACAGCAGATATATAAACAATCTTTTTAAACAAAATAAGAACTTAACAGCCCTTTTACGAGAGTTAAAGGATAGTGGCCAAATTACATGGGAACAATGGAGCTATTTGGATGATAAAAGAGGGGAACTCTACGATGTCATAGATAACACACGAATTGCTATAAAGGATGATTTGAAAGATTTAAATGCAAAAACGCTAGAGGAAACAAAGAAGCAAATCCAGGAGAAATACAATCAAAACACAAAATAAATAGGAATAGTACAGACACCTAGATTATCAGCCGTTTCCTAGAATGAATGGGGAGGTTTGGTTGAAGA
>JBJEFP010000326.1:0-3929 GCA_051874195.1 Lysinibacillus sp.
AATTTAAGATAGTTTTAATTGGAGGAATCTTACTATGTCGAAAAAGATTTTAATTGTTGATGACGCAGCATTCATGCGCATGATGATCAAGGATATTTTAACGAAAAATGGTTTTGAAGTAGTTGGTGAAGCTGCAGACGGTGTACAGGCAGTAGAGAAGTACAATGAATTGCGCCCTGATTTAGTGACAATGGACATCACAATGCCGGAAATGGACGGGATTGCAGCTTTGAAAGCAATCAAAGGGTCGGATCCGAATGCCGTCGTCATCATGTGTTCCGCTATGGGGCAGCAGGCTATGGTCATCGATGCAATTCAAGCTGGTGCAAAAGACTTCATCGTAAAACCATTCCAGGCAGACCGCGTCATCGAAGCGATCCAAAAAGCATTGAGTTGATACCATGCAAATAGGGAAATCATTTTATCAAAGGATGGTTTTTGTATTATTGCTTACATTTGTAGTGCTTATCCAAGCAGCGCCCGCTTCCTATGCCATGATCAGCGATGAATATCTAGATAATCCTAATTCTCGCATAGAAAGCAATGAAACAGATGCCGACACGACAACAAGTGAGTCGGCATCTGTTAGTATGGGGGCTTGGGAATACATAAAGATTTTCCTGGCATTACTTTTTGTGCTTGGTCTACTACTATTTGTCCTTCGCTTCTTGAACAAGCGGAATATGAATTACCAGCAGAACAGCTTGATACAAAATCTTGGAGGCCAATCGGTCGGTACGCAGAAATCCGTCCAACTCCTACAAATAGGCAGCAAAGTTTATGTTGTGGGGGTAGGGGAAGACGTCCAGCTTCTACAGGTGATTGCCGATCCTGAAGAGATCGAACAAATTTTGGCACTCTATAATGAAAGAGGTGGCAATACAACTGTTTCACCTTATATTATCGAGCTGTTCAACAAAATGAGGGTAAAGGGTCCTGCTGAAAAAACACAAGCGAATTTCAGCGATATGTTGGATAAACGACTCTCCCAAATAAAGCAGGAACGCAGCGAGGAATTGGAAAGATGGAAGGAAAAGGAGAGCGATAAGGAATGAATGAGTTTATATCAATCTTTTCTGAAAGCGATCCAACGAACGTCTCCACCTCTGTAAAGCTGCTGATTTTATTAACGGTGCTTTCTTTGGCGCCGAGCATCCTGATACTGATGACGTCGTTTGCGCGCATTGTCATCGTGCTTTCTTTCACGAGGACGGCGCTGGCGACAAACCAGATGCCGCCGAATCAGGTGATTATCGGTCTGGCGCTCTTTCTGACATTTTTTATCATGGCACCTACATTTCAGCAAGTAAATGAACAGGCGCTGCAGCCGCTTTTTGATGAAGAGATTGGGCTGGAAGAGGCATATGAACGCGCCTCCCTGCCGTTCAAGGAGTTTATGGCCAAGCATACGAGGCAAAAGGACCTTGAGCTGTTTATGGAATACAATCAGGCGGAACGTCCGGAATCAATCGAGGATATACCATTGACCTTGCTTGTCCCAGCCTTTGCACTAAGTGAGATAAAGACCGCGTTTCAAATGGGCTTCATGATTTTCATTCCCTTTTTGGTAATCGACATGATTGTTGCTTCTACCTTAATGGCGATGGGGATGATGATGCTTCCACCGGTCATGATTTCTTTACCGTTCAAGATTTTATTATTCGTACTGGTCGATGGCTGGTACTTAATTATGAAGTCGCTACTTCAGAGTTTTAGTTAGGGGATGATAGAAGCATGACACAGGAAATGGTCATTTCAATTGCAGAAAGAGCCATCTTTATCGTCCTGATTGTTTCTGGGCCGTTGCTGTTAGTGGCATTGGTTTCCGGTTTAGTGGTAAGTATTTTCCAAGCTACGACATCTATTCAGGAACAAACATTGGCGTTTGTTCCAAAAATTGTGGCGGTAATGCTTGCCCTCATCTTTTTTGGGGCTTGGATGCTGTCACAGATTACAAGCTATGTGCATGATATTTTAAACAATCTCGTGCGCTATATAGGGTGAGTCGGATGACAGAACTCGTACCTAAAATTTCAGTATTATTGTTGATTTTTGTGAGGGTGGGGGCATTTTTTGTATCCGTCCCGCTCTTTTCATACCGAACGATTCCGGCCCAGTTGAAAATTGGTCTTGCACTGGTGCTGTCGTGGATGATGTATTATACCTTTTCTATTGAGGCGTTCCCCATCAACGGGGAATATATCCTCCTTGTCATGAAGGAGGCCATTGTCGGATTGACCCTCGGACTAGCGGTGTATATCGTTTTTTCCGCTGTCCAAATTGCAGGCGGGTTCATCGATTTCCAGATGGGCTTTGCCATGGCAAACATTGTGGATCCGCAGACTGGGGCGCAAAGCCCGCTGATGGGACAGTTTTTCAACTTCCTCCTATTGCTGGTGCTGTTGGCCATCAATGGCCACCATCTGATTATGGATGGCATCTTCTATAGCTATCAGTTCATGCCGATAGACCAGTTTTTCCCGCATTTCGGGGATGAGGCGTTCGTGGAGACCATGATGAGATTATTTGTGGCAGTATTTGCAATTGCATTTCAAATGTCTGCTCCAATAATTGCAACCTTATTTTTAGTAACAGTCGCTTTGGGGATTACCGGGAAGACCGTGCCGCAAATGAACATTTTTGTTGTTGGCTTCCCGATTAAAATTGCAGTCGGCTTCATTGTGCTGGTAATTATGATGGCCGTGATGGTGGAAGTAATGGAACAAGTCATTGAGCTGGCTATAATAGCGATGCGTGACATAATGGCGGTTTTGGGTGGTGCTTAAGATGAAGTTGATTGTAACAGTGGACCTGCAGTTTTTCGCTGGTGAAAAGACGGAGAAGGCTACACCTAAAAAGCGCCAGGATGCGCGGAAAAAAGGGCAGGTATTAAAAAGCCAGGATGTGTCGGCGGCTTTTTTGCTGCTCATCATTTTTATGTTCCTATTCTTTGTGGCACCTATGATGCAAGAAGGGCTTTTCGCATTCCTCATACAGGCGTTCGAGCGAAATATGCTAATCAGCACCGTATCAATCGAGACCGTCATGAAAATGTTTACCGATACCATTCAAGAGATGGCCGTGATTCTACTGCCGATTTTGGTAATCGCAATGGTTGCAGGTGTTGGAGCAAACTATTTGCAGTTCGGCTTCCTTTTTACAACGGAGACGCTGAAGCTGGATTTGAAGAAAATCGACCCCATCAAGGGAATTAAAAAGATTATATCGGTCCGTGCACTCATCAATCTGGTAAAGTCCCTGCTGAAGGTCACTTGTCTCGGCGCTGTGACGACGGCGGTCATCTGGATTAACCTGGAGGAAGTGCTTTCACTAGCCTTCCAAAGTCCATGGGAAACGCTGTCGACCGTTGCCCTGCTGACGGGAATCATGGGAATAGCAGCAGCAGTGATGCTCCTGTTTATTGCCCTGCTGGATTACTTATACGAGCGGTATGAGTATGAGAAAAATTTAAAGATGTCCAAGCAGGATATTAAAGATGAGCATAAAAATGCGGAAGGTGATCCGCTCATCAAATCCAAAATCAAGCAGCGTCAGCGTGAAATGGCCATGCGTCGAATGATGCAGGAAGTACCTCATGCAGATGTTGTCATTACAAACCCTACGCACTTTGCCATTGCGCTGAAATATGATGAAAACAGCATGGATGCGCCGCGGGTAGTGGCGAAGGGAACTGATTTTGTTGCACAGAAAATTAAAATGATTGCGAAGGAACATGACGTCGTGATGGTGGAAAACAGACCGCTCGCCCGGGCGATGTATGACCAGGTGGAAATCGGCCACCAAGTTCCCGAGGAGTTTTTCAAAGCGGTGGCGGAGATTCTGGCCTATGTATACCGCATTAAACGCAAAATTTAAGGCTCAATACTGAAATCTGTTCTTGCCAGAGGAAAAAGCACATGGAGCGAAGG
>JBJEFP010000327.1:0-3912 GCA_051874195.1 Lysinibacillus sp.
GATTTTTATTAAATGCGGCGATAGAGGCGGCCCGTGCTAATGAGCAGGGGAAGGGTTTGCGGTTGTGGCGGATGAAGTGAGGGGGGACTACGGAATCGGACAGGGGCGCGTCGCAGACTGCTTCCAGTGGTGAAATTGATGCGGTTTCGGGGGATTTATCCACACGTACCGAGGATCTTCAGGCGCTAATCCAGAAATTCGATGTTTAAGTATTCAAAAAGCCCGGCGGAGTCTGGTTCCACCGGGCGCTTTTCTATTTTGCCTTGACTAAACTAATGATGATGCCTATTACACAGGCGATGATGGAAGGAATCAGCCAGCCTAGGCTCTGTTCCTGCAGCGGTAATAGGCTCAGTAGATTATTGTAAGCCTCAATTTCAATGCCAGCCGCCATCAAGCCGTCATTCAAGCCGACGATTGTTGCGACAATCAAAGGCAGGATGTAAATGATTCTTGCGTGGTCGAAGCGACCGGCGAATAAAGCGATAATCATCAAGACGATGGCAATCGGATAGATCATCATCAGGACAGGAAGCGAAAAGGAAACCAATTTTTCCAGCCCGACATTGGAAACCGCGAAGCTGAACACTGCAAAGATAATCAGGTACGCCTTGTACGGCAGTTTCGGGAAGAGGCGGGCAAAGAATGTTGCATTCGCCGACAGAAGCCCTACGGATGTTGTCAAACATGCCAGGATAATCGTCGCGGATAGTACAATGCTGCCGAATGTACCATACAGCACTTTCGCAGACGCCGCGATAATCTGTCCGCCATCCTTGAAATAGCCGGTAGCATTGACGCTTGATGCGCCGATATAGGCTAATGAAATGTAGACGAATGATAGGCCGATTGCCGCTACAATCCCGGCGAATACGGAAATCTTCACCTGCTTGGAGACTTCCAATACACCGCGTGCCTGAAGGGCCTGTACGATGACGATTCCGAATACAAGGGCACCAAGGACATCCATCGTCAGGTAACCTTGTACGAAGCTTTCAGAAAAAGCGTTTGTAATGTAGGCGCCCTGTGCCTCGCCAAACTCGCCCATCGGTGTGACGAACGCCTTGACGGTTAAAATCAGGATGACGATTAAAAGCGCAGGTGTCAGAATTTTACCGATGCGATCCACCAGCTTCGTCGGGTTGAAGGCTAAATAAAGCGTTAAACTGAAGAATACGAGAGTCGTAATGAACAGCGGTATCCAGCTCTCCGCCTGAGCCTGCGACAGGAAGGGCGCAATCCCGATGTTAAAGGATACTGCTCCTGTACGCGGAATGGCAAAGAATGGCCCGATTGATAAATAAACAATCGCCGTAAAGATGATTCCGAAGACAGGGTGGACATGATTGGACAATATTTGCAGGTCGCCGCCGTTCTTCGCTACTGCTACGATAGCCAGAAGAGGAAGACCTACACCTGTAATGAGAAAGCCGATGATGGAGATAAAGAACTGGTCTCCGGCCTGCTGACCGAGTAGGGGTGGAAAAATGATATTCCCCGCACCTAAAAATAGGGCGAATAGCATAAAGCCTACTGCGATATTTTCTTTAAAAAATCCGTTTTTGCTAGACATGTTGTTAACAAACTCCTTCTGAATTAAAAAAACTAAACTTTCGAAAAACTTTTTACTTTTACACAGGAAATGATTCTATCATAAAAAAAAGGGGTTGCCTATCATTTTATTAATCCAATTATGGAAATTTTATAAATTATAAATGATTCTATCTTAATAGTTCTAAAGAATTGTATTTTTTTAGGGAGTAAGTCTATTGTTTTAGGAAGAGGAATTTCAGTAAAATGGTAGAAGAATAGTATAAAAGGACAAAGGTAGGTGTAGTTTTATGAAGAAATGGCAGTTCATTCTATCTTCTGCGGCGCTGGCAGGCATGCTGGCCGTTCCCGTGGCGGAAGCATCGACTTATACGGTGCAAAAGGGGGACACGCTCTCCAAAATCGCGATTGCGCATGGTACAACGATCGCTTCTTTAAAAGCATGGAATAAGATGCAACAGGACACAATCTACGTGGATCAGAAGCTTGTCGTGGCAAACATTCAGCAGCCTGCCGAAGGAGGAGGGCCGACTTCTGGCAAGAAGCCGGGCGTATCCGGTAAAGGGGATACAGGGGAGGCGATCAAACCTGGTGCGGCGACCTCCGAAACCTATACATACAGTGTCGTGAAGGGGGACAGCCTGACGAAAATCGCCTCCCAAAACAATACGACTGTCGCGAAGCTGAAGGAATGGAACGGATTATCGTCGGATGCTATCTATGTAAACCAGAAGCTGCTCATCAAGAAGGAAGAGCCGGCTTTGAATGGAACGAATTCGTCTGCCGAAGCGGAGAAACCTACCGGTAATGCCGATCAGGAAATAGCGGCGCGTCTGGCGATGGAAAAGAAAATCACGGTGCAGCCAAGTGCAGCCTCTCGGGAAAAGTATGCAAAGGTAATCGAGACGGCACGGGCCCTCATCGGCACACCGTATGTATACGGCGGAAATACGCCGCTGGGATTCGACTGCAGCGGCTTTGTCAGCCACGTCTACTCAAACGCGGCGACCGGCATTACGCGCAAGAGCAGCCTGGATTACTTTATGAACGATACAACCGTGGTGGCAAACCCGATTCCGGGAGATGTCGTGTTCTTTAAAAATACCTATATAGCAACGATTTCCCATATGGGCATTTATATAGGAAACAACGAGTTCATCCATGCAGGGACGAATGGGGTGGAAATCTCCAAGTTATCCTACGACTACTGGGATACACGCCTCGTTGCATATAAGCGGTTCAACAGTATCAAATAGCTGTGTGCAAGAGGATGGATATCTTGACGCAAGGGAAGCGCCCTCCGGCAGGGATGACATACAAAAACGAGTGGGCTGTTCGGCTGTTTCTAATACGTCCGACAGTCCCTTATTATTGTCATAAAAATCAAATTACTGAATATTTCATTCTATAAAATATTGCATTACGAATGTTACACGAATAAGTTATATAACCCTTTTAATGTAAAATAGTGTTTGTAATATATTTGGTGAAGCGCCTAAAACCTTGATATATCAACGGTTGAAGGTTGTTCAATATATTTCCTTAATTGTATTGGTGTAACTAACTTGTTACATAACTGTAATGTTACAAAAGACTTACTCATGATATTCTAATAACAAGTTAAGTTTTCTGAAATTAGTCTTTTTATTTTGGCATTGGAGGTTTATGATGAAGAAAAATAGGGTATTAAAGAGCGGTGTCATGGCACTATTCGCAGCGATTGCGATATTCTTCTCACCAGTCATGGGAGACGACAAGGCGGAGGCCTCTACACTGACGGCAGAACAACTTCAAACAACAGCGAAGAAATTCCTGGGAGTCAAGTACAGCTACGGCGGGACATCGACAGCAGGGTTCGATTGTTCAGGCTATGTACGTCACGTGTATAGCCAGATTGGTGTATCACTACCTCGTACATCTAAATCGATGTATGGAACTGGTTCGGCGGTCAATAAGGGAGATTTGAAGGCAGGGGATTTGGTCTTCTTCAATACTTCGGGCAAAGGGGTTTCCCATGTAGGGATCTACATAGGAGACAACAAATTCATCCATTCGATGACTAGCAAGGGCGTCACAATTACTGATATCAATGATAAATGGTATTGGGGCAGCCGTTATGTAGGCGCTAAGCGTGTAGCAACTGTTGAATAGCTGATTGGTACGAGTTATAGCACATACATACTACCGAACAAGTACAACATTCATCCATAATCACTCCAAACCATATGATAAGGAACCCACCATCGGCTGATGGTGGGTTTTTCACTGTTAAGAAAATTATAAAAATTCGCATTGTGGATAACGAAAGAAAAGGTATCGTCTACGTCTAGGCATTCGCGCCAGCTGCTCGAGGTCGCTTCA
>JBJEFP010000328.1:0-3896 GCA_051874195.1 Lysinibacillus sp.
AAATACTATTTTCAAAAATTATATTGAGAGTTTGCAACTAAACATGGAGACCTTGCTATACGTACGGGATGATGTTTCGGCCACTTTTGAAGTTGCTCTGTGAATGTGGAGAAGCCGATTACTATTCTTTAAAAATGATTACTTCATTTCATATAAACTTCACATATTTTGTTTACAATATTTTAGAGAGAAGAAAGAAATCATTCCCTTCTTTTCCACAGATTTTTACTATAGGAGGCGCATTTCATTGAAAAAATGGATACTGACATTGTTATCGTGTGTGTATATTTTCAGTACTTCGGCAACTACCTTTGCCCATACACATTTAGGCAGCACCAATCCGGCAGATGGGGACACTGTAACGGAGCCGTTGACGGAGATCACCCTTACATTTGAAGGGCAAATCGAGCAAGGGAGCACATTTGAGCTGGCGAATACGGAAGGTACATCCGTAGAGCTGCAGGACATTTCTGTAGCTGATGGCATCATGACCGGTACGCTTGCTACCCCGCTGGAAAATGGCGAATATATTGTGCAATGGAACAGCATCAGTGCGGACGGACATCCGATGGAAGGTGAGTTTGCATTTACGGTGGCGGTCCCTGTAACAGAACAGGCTGTAGAGCAGACACAGCCTGCAGAGAATGAGGCGGCACCGCTATCTGATGAGGGTCAAGAAGAGAAAGAAGAAAAGTCATCAGTCACGTCCACGATGCTTGTCATCGTTTTGGCACTGGTGCTAATTATGGTGGCGAGCTTCTTCTTCTTGCTGCGGAAAAGGAAATAGGCGATGCAAGTCCCTGTAATCATCAGTCAGACATTGTTATACCTCTGCTTTTCCGTTCTACTGGGCAGCTTTCTTGTCGGGCTTGCCCCTTCTACATACCGCCCTGCTATTATAAGCTCGAGGCGCCTGCTGCTTATCTGCACAATCGGCATACCGTTATTCGCCTTTCTGCCTGTCCTGGAGGTCATCCTGTACCTTGTGCCAAGATTAGGTGCAGCCAATAGCTTTTTAACTGTTTTGGGTAGCTTCACTACTGGCAAAGCATGGGGATGGACCCTTGTGCTTGCCGTTGGATTGCTAGTGGTTGTACTGTCCAAGAGCCTTGAAAGCTCGGTCTTCAATATGACAGGTACTGCTCTGACCGTTCTACTGATCATGACCGTCGCCTGGTCAAGCCATGCAAGCGCTATTGATCCCCTCGCTGGTTTTGTCGGGGATGCGGTTCATTTACTGGCCGTGAGCGTGTGGACCGGCATTTTGGGGATTGTCAGCTGGCGCTCTACCGATACAGCCAATTGGCGGGCATTTCTCACATGGTTCACGCCAGTCGCAGCGCTCTGTTTTGTGGCTACGTTGGGCAGCGGGCTACTGATGATGGACGTACTGATCGATGGCTATGTAGCATCGTGGGTCTCTCCATATGGCCAGGGACTGTTAGTCAAGCATCTGTTCATTATCCCGTTGCTGTTCTATGCATGTCTGAATGGTCTATGGATGAACCGGAAGCTGAAAAGTGACCCTGGCTTCAACCCAAAACCGTGGGCGCAGCTTGAAAGTATACTTATTTTCATTATCTTCACCATCACTGCCGTCTTTAGCCAGCTATCCCCTCCGTCAGGAAATAGCAGTGATGATTCATCAAGATTATTCATGCTCGTCTACGGACAGGAAGCTCTACCGGCTACAGTTGTACAGCTTGAATGGAATGCAATGGGCATACTGCTCCTGCTGCTGTCGGTCGCATTTGTCGCTTTACTGACAATGACATTCGTCAGGCAGGCGCCCCGCTTCCTAGCGTTTCTCCTCAGCTGTGCGCTCGTGCTGTGCCTGTATTTGTCCCTCATGACGAGTATTGTACTTGGGTAATAAACGATTAATGGCTATCCAACTGCATGCTGGATAGCCATTACCTTTGTTCATGTTATTGAATTTGCTGCGTCAGCACGCCGTCTTCCATACGGTATACTTTATCGCAGAACTCTAGCATCCGCTCATCATGAGTGACCATGACAGCAGCTTTATTACGTTCCTTTACTTCCTTGCGGATAAGTTCCACCACTTCAAATGCTCGTTTCGAGTCGAGGCTTGCTGTCGGCTCGTCGGCAAGAATGATGTCCGAGTTGTTGACGAAGGCACGGGCAATCGCCACACGCTGCCGCTCACCGCCAGACAGCTCATTTGGAAACTTGTTCAGCTTGTCGCCAAGGCCAAGCTCCGTCAGCAGCTGCTTAGCGAATTGCTTATCCTGCTCTCTTACTTTCCCGGCCATTTGGCGAACGAGCAATAGCTGATCCAGTACATTCAAGTACGGAATAAGGTTGGACGTCTGCAGGATGAAACCTACTCCCTTCAGACGAAATGCGGATAACTCCTTATCCTTCATTTTCGCAATATCCGTATCATTGATAAGAATTTCACCCTTTGTCGGCTGCAGCAGTGCCCCTGCTGTAGAAAGAAGGGTACTTTTCCCTGATCCGGAAGGTCCGATGATGGCGATGAATTCCCCCGGCTTCACAGTCAAGGAGACGTTTTTCAATGCCTGCACTGTCGAACCGCCCTCTTCAAATGATTTAGTGACGTTTTTCAATACAAGACCTTTCATTATTCTACCCTCCCTATTGCAGTAAGTGGATCAATTTTTGAAACATGGCGTGCCGAAATAACAGAGCCAAGCACGGATATGATCAATAAGAGAATGCCGTACAATACGACAAGTTTCATGTCCAGATCAAACGGCATACCTGCTGGGAAGACAAGTGCCGTCAAGTACGTCAGCACCGCACCGATGATGATGCTGATGGCCGATAAAACGAATACTTGGGAGATGATTGATTTCTTAATGAATTTGTCCGATGCTCCAATGGCTTTCATCACGCCGAACTGCTGTGTTTTTTGCAGAATGAATACATAGAAGAACACCGCGATAATAATTGCCGAGATGGCCATAAGGAAGACAAGCATCATGTAAATTGTCCCGTTTTCCTCCATATAACCCGGCATACCCATGACGGCTGCCGATTTCTCCACTGTTTCAATTTTGTCAAACGCTGCATCGATCTTCTCGGGATCGATATTGGCACCCTGCAATGCGATGACGCTTACTGGATTTTCATAACCGTTGTCGGAGCCCGGTGCTGCAAAAGCATAGGACTGCCATGCCGCTAAATTTGCAAAGATGACAGGTAAATGGTTGAAGGTTTCTCCCTTCACTACGCCAACAATTTCTAGTTCCAGATTATCTGAGCTATTGACGATTAATTTGTCACCGATTTTAAAGCCATCATCAAGCATCGATTCGTCGACAATCACACCAAACGGCTTGTCCGCACTTAATTGCTCCCCTTCTTTGACAGTCGGCTCAATAAAGCCTCCTGCCTCGATACCCATGAAGGTTACGTCCGTCTTGCCTTCTGTCGCATCCTTACCGGATGAATAGATAGCTGTTGAAGTTTGACCCATTAGTGTAGCGTCCTCCACCTCATCTATCGCCAGCAACTCTTCCTTGATGGCCCCGGATACTTTCGTATTCATGATTTCTCCATCTGAGCCTGCTTCATATATAAAATAATCAGCATCAATATTCTTCATTGTCGCTGCGGCAAGCGATGTCAAGCCGTTACCAAGACCCGATAGCACAAACACAAGCCAGGCAATCAGCATAATAATCGTGCCGATCATCACAAAACGTGCCTTCGCATGCTTCATTTCCTTTAATGCTAAAAACATTCTATTCCCTCCATCATTTTCTTAATATAGTTTAGTATAATACAAAGTTAGGCAAGTGTCATAGTTGACGTTTCCCTTTTATTCGCTTCCCCTCCACATTGCGTCCAATTCATGATAATCGATATTCTTTCTCATTTACTATACCAATATATTTTTATCCATA
>JBJEFP010000329.1:0-2032 GCA_051874195.1 Lysinibacillus sp.
CAGTGAAAGGTGGGAAGAGATGGAGCTCGAACTTGAACAAATATATAGAGAATATATGAACGACCTTTACCGCTACCTGTATTCCTTGACGCATCATCATACGCTCGCCGAGGACCTTCTGCAGGAGACGTTTGCCAAGGCGCACGTCATGCTGCTGGGAGGCAGCGTTCGAGACATAAAGCCATGGTTATTCAAGGTAGCCTACTATACGTATATCGATAGCGTCAGAAAAGAGAGCCGTTTCATCCATTCGGACACCATTGATAAAATCGATCCCCATACACCCGAGCAAATTACGCTGGAGAAGGACTCCTTTCAAAGGCTGCTGGACCTGTTAGAAACCATCAAGCCGATTGAAAAACAGGCCATTTTATTATGCGACGTCCATGATTGCACAAACGAACAGGCTGCTGAAATTCTTCATTTAAAGCTCAATACATTGAAAAGCCATTTAGCCAGGGGGCGTAGAAAGCTGCGCGAAAAACTCATGAAGGAGGAAAACAAATGAATTCCTATGAAAAACTGCTTTCACAAGCAAAACAGGATGGCCCTGCTCCCAAAAGCGATTCAGGCCGCAATGTCAAAAAAGCAATTACTTCCTCAAAGTGGAAGCTTATTTTATCAACGATTACCGTCGCTTTGCTGATAGCTCCATCCATTTATATGCTGACATTCTTCTACTATGCATTCGGCACAAAATCGACGACACTGATGGATGTTGCAAGCTATACGTTGTATATCACCGAACCAAACACGACGCTGGAGGAATTAGAATTCGATATGGATTTCTCCCTCTTTTCGATGGATTTGTCATTTGAACAGTTCAAGCAAATTGGCGATGAGGTGTACCCCATCAAAACATATGACCTGAAATTTGCTTTTGATGAGCTGGTCGACAAGGAAATCTCTTCGCGCTTGGAGAAGAGCTACCCCAAATATCCGACAGAAACAAATCAGTGGCTCGTCCACCCACAAAACAAGGCTGAATTTAACACTACGGAAGAACGTCTTGTATTGTCCGGCCTTCCTGAGGAGACAGTCGTGGAAGCCTATCTATCCCTCGATCAGCTCTATCCAGTCGAAGATGTAATCGAAACGATGGAGGGGGTTGATGTAACTTGGGCTGCCATCTATACAGGTGTTGAAGACCGTATGCTGAGTGCTGACGGGAATGTCGTATCACCAATCGGCTATCCGGTATTGCCCGACTCCACCTACTGGTCCCCCTTTAGGGAAGCTAACTCCCACGAAGCGGTGTTTCTTGAGATGCTGCACTATTTAGAGCCTTATGAAGAGATCGCCGCCGATGTGTCTCCGCATAAAAATCTGGAGCTCGCCGAACGGATTGATTATCTAGAACAAAATGGATTCATGACATACGGTGTCGTCGTGACAGGTCCAAAAAATGAAGTGGAAAAACTGCAGAATAAGAAAATCATTCGTCATACGAAGCTTGGGGAGGTGAAGTTATGGAATTGGGCACGCTGAAAATAAGGATCTTTCACTGGGCTGGCTGGGCTAGTGTCGTCATCGGGCTATTCGCTTTAGCAATTGTGAATATATCCCTCTTGTCAGGCTATGATACACCATTTAGTGACCGGCTTTCTATGTTCATTCTCCTATCAATAGTATTCGGCGGAGCGGCCTCCTCCCAGCGTTCGAGCCGGCCATTAGGCTTATGGGGCATTTCCCTCGCCTGTTTCCTCGCTCTTTTCATGGGTGTCATGTTCATCCTCGGCTGGATTATTGTCCCCTTCCCTTAATCGAAAAAGAGAAAAAGCATTCAATCGAAAAAAAATCGATTGAATGCTTTTCCCTGTAGGCGCGCTGCCCGTCCCGGTAAAATATGCAATCAAGCAAATGAACGTTTTTGCCTCAGCCTCTTCTTTGGCAACTAATCCCTATGCAATGCTAGATTGCTAAGTAATATATTTGTTCGTTATGCCATACTGAATCAGTTCTGCCTTGTTTTTCAAATTCAATTTCTGCATAATATTCGCCTTATGGTTTTCCACTGTCTTTGCACTGATGA
>JBJEFP010000329.1:2132-3854 GCA_051874195.1 Lysinibacillus sp.
TTCAATTTCTGCATAATATTCGCCTTATGGTTTTCCACTGTCTTTGCACTGATGAACAGCTTCTCTGCAATCTGTGCATTCGTGAATCCCAGAATTGTCAGGCGGACAATTTCCTGTTCACGTGTAGACAGGATGTCTGTATTATTTTTGCCCTTTTTCTTAAAGAGTTTCTCCACCTGCTCCTTTGGCAGTCCTACTTCGTAATAACGGTGTCCTGTATAAACGCTGTGGATTGCTTCATACATCTCCCCACCCTGGCTGTTTTTCAGAATATATCCGTCCGCCCCTACCTCGATTGCCTGTTGTATATAGGCCACTTCGTTATGCATCGTCAGCATGATGATTTTCGTATCGGGCAGGTTCTTTTTAATTTCCTTTGTTGCCGTGACTCCATCCAAGCCGTTCGGGATGGAAATATCCATCAAAATGACATGTGGCTCTGTTTGATAAGCAAGCTGGATCGCCTCTTCCCCGTCGCTTGCCTCTCCTACGACTGCGATACCTGGATAATTTCCCAGCAGCAAGGCGATTCCTTTTCTAATCAATACATGGTCGTCGACAAGTAATACGTTAATCATATTACGTCCTCCATCTCGGGATAACGATATCAATACAAGTACCTTGGCCAATTTCAGAATGGATTGTACAGGTTCCGCCCAGCTGGTCCACCCGCTCTTCCATATGCTTCAAACCAAGACTGTCGCCCTGAAGGTTTTCCCGATCAAAGCCAACGCCATCGTCTTTTATCGTCATATAATTATGTGTCCTGTCCTTTGTGATATCGATGTGCACCCGGGTTGCCCTGGCGTACTTGATCGCATTATGTAATGCCTCCTGGGTAATCCGGTATAGATTGATTTCCACCGCCGGATCACAGCGGTCCAGTCCGCGTGTCGTCAATTGGATATCGAGCTCCGGCACATTTTTCCGAAGGGTATCAATCATCATTTGAATGGTCGGTTCAAGTCCGAGCTGATCCAGACTGTGCGGGCGCAATTGATGGGAATAGACATTAATATCATTCATCACCTTTTGCAGTTCAGCCCGCACCTCTGTAATATATTCGCTCAGCTCCGGGTTGTCATGGACAAAGGAGCCGACCGCTTGCAGGGCGACGGAAACAGAAAATAGTGATTGTCCTACCCCATCGTGCAGCTCCTGGGCTAATCGCTTGTGCTCCGACTCCTTGGCCTCTATCAGCGCACGGATCATTTTTTTATTGGCAGTTGCCTCCTGCGCACGCTTATACGTCTCCTGGTCACGCAGCACTAACAGGTATTCCGTCTCTCCCGTATTTGCATTGGCATAGATGGCTGCTGTACTCATTTCAACATCAATCTTCTTGCCTTGATAGGTAGGCATCTGCGACAGGAAAAATGGCACCTCCTGGTTGGAAATCAAATAGCAGGTCGCTTCATCCTCCCTTTTTTCCCGCCTCATACAGTATGTACAATACGGCACCTTCTCACCAATCCGCCAGCCGGTCAATCGCTTCGCGGCGGGATTCATCATCAGGATTTCCCTATTCTCCTTCATAATGATGATCCCGTCCTGGATGTAATTATATATTTGCTTTAAATATTCCGGACTCGGTTGCATCGTCTACGCCCCCTTTTAAATCATGGCTACCCAGGTAATTGAATGGTTACCTACACTATAACTCTTTTTCCACAAAAAACAGACAGGCATACCCCCACCTGTACGATTTTTGTCATAAAGATG
>JBJEFP010000330.1:0-3788 GCA_051874195.1 Lysinibacillus sp.
ATTTCAATCCACTCTCCCCATACAGGGAGAGACTGCGAGATATTGTGTTATCCCGATTCCATTTTACTACATTTAGGTTTTAAAGGAAATATATAACATGTCCGATTAGGAAGGTAATGCAGTTTCACTCTGAAATCTGCGCGAACCTCCCAGCAAATTCATGGGCACTTGGGGTTCGCGCACGCTTTACAAGACGAACGATTCCTCTACCTCCAAAGCTTATTAGCGTTGAATGTGCAAAAATGGCATCAGTCAGCCCCCTCCCTCCCCTCCACCTCCCCAAAATAATAAGGCAGCTCCAACAACCCATGCTTCACCTCCTGGATCGTCTGCACCCGCCCATGCACAATATACATCCGGCATTTTAGGCGGTCGTACACATCAAAGGCACGCTCAGGATGGAAGCGATAGATCGCCTCAAACAAACGCGCCGCCTGCTCGACATCGCGAGCGAAAACCAGTGCGTAGCTCCCCTCCCTGCACGGGAATGCATAGAGCTTCACCTTTCTGAGCCCGAGTACATCGCTCCTCATCCACTGGCGGACTGTCTCTTTTTCTTCCTCTGTCAGCACCACCGTATCCAGCCGATCACCTGCATCCGTCAGCTGCAGGCGGCCCTCCTGCACGCACCAGTAGACGACTGTTGCTAAAAATATGTCTTCACAGTTAAGAGCGGCAGCAAGGAGGTCATGAATGGTCGAGAATGCGACCGGTTGTCTTGTCATAGAGCACCTGCACCTTTCCGATTGCCCCGTTGCGATGCTTGGCAATGATGATTTCAAGGGGGTCAAATTGGTTTGCTCGTTCTTTGTTGTAGTAGCTGTCACGATACAAAAGCAGCACCACATCCGCATCCTGCTCGATATTGCCGGAATCGCGGATATCACTGAGCATTGGCCGTTTTTCCATGCGGGCCTCACTGTTGCGGTTCAGCTGCGACAGACAGATGACTGGACACTGAAAGTCCTTCGCCATCGCCTTCAACCCGCGGCTGATCTTGCCGATTGCCTGAACATGCGGCAGGCTTTCATCCGTCTGCATGATTTGCAGGTAGTCGATGAAGACGATGAGCGGCTTGTCGGGATATCTTTTCTTTGTTCGCCGGACCTGTACACGCATTTTTTCGACGGACAAAACAGAGCGCTCGTCGACCTCGATGCTTCGTGTGTAGAGGTTGTTCAGCACCCCGCTCCAGCGCAGCTTATCCTGCTCCGGCATGCGTGCATATGGATCATGCAGGTGCCGCCGCTTGAAGCTGCCGGTTTGGGCGACCATGCGCTTCAGCAGTGCATCCCGGCTCATTTCCAGTGAAAAAATCAATACCGTATGCTCCTGCCCCGCAGCCAAGGCAAAGTGACTCATCAAATCGGTCTTGCCCATCGATGGCCTGGCTGCTAAGATCGTCAGCTCCCCCGCCTTGAAGCCTTCCAGCATTCGGTTAAGGGCTTCAACACCTGTCGGGATAGAAGGTTCAATCATTTTGTGCCCAAACGGCCATTCATGCATGGCGATAAGGGCTGGCTTAATGCTTGTATTAACCGGCATCACATTATCCTGGATGTGATCGAGCTGCTCCTGAATCGCCTCAATCGGCCAGTTCTCCTGCTGGGCCTGAAGCAATAGCTGCAGTTTCCGGCGCTCCTTGTACTGCTCCAGCAGCACCTCGCAGTATGCTTCAAACTTTTCCTCGTTGGCGTATTGTTGCAGGCTTTGTAAATAGCCGGCACCACCGAAATGCTCTGCGCCAAAGCGAGCAATCAGCGTGACGATATCAATCACTGTATTTTCACTTTTCAGCTGCTGCATACTTTGCAGTAAATTCCGGTGATGTACGGCAGTAAACATGGCCGGGTGCAATACCGTATCATCCAAAAAATGCGCATCCTGCAGCACTACCGCCAATATGCTTTGCTCGAGCATGTCATGCATATCCATCACCAAACAACTCCTGTGGATTGAGTGGTATCTGCTGCTGGCAAGCCTTTCGGATATGCTTGAGCAGCTTGATCACGTCGGTACCCTCCTTCAATTTCTCATAAATCGCCTGAAACACCAGTCCCTCCTCAACACTCCAATGCCCCCCGTTAGCCTTCGTGTACAGTAGGACATCTTTAGTTTCTTTTATTATTCTTTCTTTACTTCTTAGGGCGCCGCCAGCCGTTGATGCATCAGGGTTTTCGGGCAATTTTGCGCCCCAATCTGAGGTGCCTGCCCCCTCAGTTTGAGGCACGATAGTACCGCAAGTTGAGGCATGATTGCCATCTGTTTGAGGCACGCCCCTATTTGAGGCACTGTCTACAACTAGCATTTCTTGCAGCACTTCATACCGGATGCGGTAATAGGTACCCTTGCCATCGAACCCCTTTCTTTCGACCAACTGCTTGGCACACAAGGATTTGATGATACGCTCCACGGTGCTTTTCGACAAAATCGATAGCTGCACTAGCCACTTGTCCATCGTGCATTGATACCATTTATAGCCCTCCACCACTGTATTTGAATAGTTAAGCCTGTAGTGCAGCTGCTGGAGAAATACTGCTTCAAACGTACCGATTTTCAACGCCACTGACGGAAGGATGATGAGTGGTGATTCCTTTGTAAGTAGCGTCATTGTTTCCCCTCCCCAAAATACGGAAATACCCGCTCGATATAATTCGCCCTGACACGCGGCGCCCTAAATGTCTGCATCAAATAATAGGCACCTTTTTCCGTCCATACGATACAGACTGGTGAATGCAGCCCTTTTGCGTATATGTCCTTCCATTCGTACAGCGCCATGCCGGACAGCACGAAGTAATGCACCCCTTCAGTCATCATGTGGCGGTGGCGCGCGAAATTACGGAGCAGATGATGTTTGCTCACGCCCAGCCTTTCTGCCAGATCAAATGTCATGAGCACCTGTAGACCTTGCCAATTCATTGTCCATTCCCCCTTTATACTTATGAATCGAAATAAATCGGCAAAAAGGGGACATCGCTTCCCTATTTTTTTTACAGCGGGTGTTTTCCTGCAAGCAAAAACAGAACCGTTTTGCTTCGCGCTATCCGCCAAATAGTCCGGTTCAAGCAAAGGTCTTGTTAAAAATCGACTCTATTCAACTAGCAGACGGTTTCAATTTTTTATATTTTCATATAAACTAAAAAGGATGTTTTGTTGAAGATAGCAATCCTCAGATGAAAGTCTGTAAACAAGGAGAAAACCATGAAGGAAAAACTCAATAAACTATTTTTATCCCTCACGATTCTATTTTTCATTTTCATGGCGGTGCTGGACTTCTTCCCGTCCATCGGCATCAGCCCAAAGATGGCTGTCATCGGCGTCGTCCTCTTCGGGATTTTGACGGCCGCTACCGAATACCGGCCGTACACGACTGCCACACCTAAAAAAAGGTTCCGCCAATCCCTGATCATCACGCATGCCATTTTGGCCGTACTACTCGTGTTGACGCTGGCCGGCGGAGAATCCCAAAGCGGCATCAGCCTTTCGAATCCGCTCATTTGGCTAATCTACCTCTTTTCACTTTTCGCCTCCTACATACGATACAAAAAACAACCGACCGAGGCATAAAAATACCATCACGAAAAACGGGCTGTCCCACCACGGCAGCCCGTTTCTTTTTACAAGTGAATTTTCGTAAAGCGTGAATGAGAAGAACATCCTATTTGGGAATATCAAAAAAATACAGGTTATCCATGTTGAGCGATTGCTATTACCAAACGACGCCTCGGGAACTGATCGATTTATTAACATCTAAAGCCAAGAAGGGTAAACTCCTCGGCTTTTATTAC
>JBJEFP010000331.1:0-3759 GCA_051874195.1 Lysinibacillus sp.
TCCATTTCCTTCAGCATGTAGCCGAGTGCGCCGGATTTAAGTGCGTGCGTCACATACGACTCATCGTCATGGATGGATAGCATGATCACCTTTGCATCTGGGAATTCGCTGATTAATTCAGCAGTTGCATCTACACCGTTTTTCCCCGGCATATTGATGTCCATCAATACAACATCCGGTGTGTGGGCTCTGTACATATTGATTACGTCAGTCCCGTCGTCCCCTTCTGCTACTACTTCAAATGTATCTTCAAAATCCAAAATACGTTTTACCCCTTCACGGAATAGTTGGTGGTCATCCACAATAATAATCTTCGTCATCTCTTCTGTTACCCCCTATAAATCTCAATCAATTTTCTTTCATTCATTTACTTGCTTCCGGAAAAGGAATCTTGAATATGACAAGCGTTCCTTGGCCCACCTGGCTGCGGATATGCATCTGCCCTTCCAACAGGTCAACGCGCTCCCGCATGCCGATGAGTCCGAACGACTGCTCCTTCACGGTTTCTTTTTCAAAGCCTGAGCCGTCATCCTTCACCACGATATTGAGGTCATTTTTCAGCCACTCTATCTTCACGTTTATTTCCTTTGGCTTTCCGTGCTTCAATGCATTCGTCACGCATTCCTGCACAAGCCGGAAAACCGCCACCTCATGCCCCGAGGGGATTCGCTTCTCCTTGCCGAACGACTGGAAGTAGATCATCACCCCTGGGTTATATTCCATCACCGTCGACAGATATTTCTTCAATGTCGGGACAATCCCTAAATCGTCCAGCGCCATTGGTCTTAAATCGTATATGATTCTCCTTACTTCAGAAAGGGCATTCCGTACCGTTATCTTCAAATCAGCAATCTCGGCCATAGCGGCCTCTATTCCCTTTTCTCGATATGTACGCTCAATCAGCCCGGAACGCATCAGTACATTCGCCATCATCTGTGCCGGTCCATCATGGATTTCCCGCGAAAGCCGCTTCCGCTCCTCCTCCTGGGCCGCAATAATACGAATGCCGAAATCCTGCTTGATCTTCGCCTGTTCCAATGCCAGGGTCACATTTTTCAAATCGGATGTTAAATAGTTAATGACAACATTTACCTGATTGACAATATGGTCGGCACGCTCTATCGTCTCATAGAGGGCTCTTAGCCGCCGCTCCAAATCATCGCGCTTATCACGCATTTGCTTTTCTTTTTCCCGCGCAAGCATCAGCTTGATCTGCAGATCATTTGCAACTTCATATGCCGCACGGACCTGTTCTTCGCTATAATTATCAAAGGCCTTACTCACTTGGACGAGCCGTTGCTTGGAAAGTTGTGATTTGACCTCCAGATGGTCGGCTTCATCGATGACAAGAGCAATTTCCTGTCGAACAATTTCCAGTTCCTTCTGCATTTCCTCGAAGCTTCTACGACTTTGTTCGCTTATAATGAAGATATCATCTTTCGAACTTGTAATCGTCTCAAGCATTCTATTAAATATAACATCCAGGGAAGCAATATCTAATTTATCATTCGAAAACATTATAATTCTCCATTCTCTTAGATGTTGCTACTTATTAGGAAAGTAAAGTACAGCAAGACACACCTTTTAACACTTAAACAAAATAATTCTTCACCATTATATCATTTTACAAACAAAATTTAAGTAATTTTATAAATACTAACCATTATATTTCATAAATCGAGAGGAGTTATGTTAGTGCGAAAAGACTACAAAACAGTAAAAGGCTATGGAGAAAAGGAAATAATTATTTCGAAATCAAGATTTATTTGCTATGTAAATCGGGCCGAAAACGAGACGCAAGCTCTAGAGTTCATTGAAAAAATCAAGAAAACACACCCTGGAGCCACACACAATTGCTCATGCTATATGATAGGAGAAAATAATCAAATTCAAAAAGCCAACGACGATGGGGAACCAAGCGGCACAGCAGGCGTCCCCATGCTAGAGGTGTTAAAAAAGCAGGATTTGAAAGACACGGTCGTCGTGGTGACGCGCTATTTCGGCGGCATCAAGCTTGGCGGCGGCGGGCTGATCCGCGCCTACGGCAAATCCACTACCGAGGGAATTGCGGCAGCGCAGGTGGTCGAGCGGAGGCTTCACCACGTCATGAAGGTGGCCATCGACTACACATGGCTCGGCAAGGTGGAGAATGAAGTGCGCGGCTCATCGTTTACGCTGCGCGACATCCAGTATGCCGACGGGGTCGAATTATATGTGTTTGTGCTGAAGGATGAGGAAGAGTCGTTTACCGAATGGATGACGGAGCTGACGAATGGACAAGCTAAAATCACATGCATCGACAAGCAATTCATGGAATTCGTCATTTCATAAGATGCTTTTCGTTTACGCTCTACAGAAAAACGAGTATAATTAAAAGGATTAAACAAAATTTGCAACCACCATTCCTAATAGAGGAGAATTTAATATGAACGGATTGAAGAAAAAGAAGAAGGGCTCGTCCAAATTAGGCCTTTTTCTAAAAATAACACTTATTTTAGCAACATCCGCCCTTATTTGCGTGACAACATACGGCGTTTATCTCACGAAAAAAGCAGAAAACGCTGTAAACAGCGCATATGAAGAGGTGGAAAACCGAAAATTATCAAATAAGCGCGAAGCAAAGGTCGAACCCATCAAGGACAATGTCTCCCTGCTATTCATCGGGGTCGACGACAGTGAAACACGTAGCCAGGGCGCTGACGTTTCCCGCTCGGATGCCTTGATGCTGGCAACGTTGAACAACAAAACCAAAACTATCAAGCTAGTAAGCATTCCCCGTGATTCCTACGTGGAAATCCCTTATGCCGGCTACAAGGATAAAATCAACCATGCCCATGCATTAGGCGGTACACTGGCCACAATCGAAACAGTGGAGGAATTGTTCGATATTCCTGTCGACTATTATGTCCGCATGAACTTTGAAGCCTTCATCGATGTTGTAGATGCGTTAGGCGGCATCGAAGCCGAAGTGCCTTATGCAATGCTGGAAAAGGATGAATTCGACCGCTATACAATCAACCTGGAGCCCGGCCTGCAGGAGCTGAACGGCCAGGAAGCCTTGGCCCTTGCACGTACACGGAAGCAGGACAGCGATATCGAACGCGGAAAGCGACAACAGGAAATCATCGAGGCCATCCTTTCGAAAGTAGCCTCCGCCTCATCCATTACGAAGTACGATGACGTCATCGAAGCAATCGGCGACAATATGAAGACGGATATGACCTTCAAGGAAATGAAATCCTTCCTCAGCTATCTGACGGAAGGGATGCCGCGCGTCGATACCGTGACGCTGCAGGGCTACGATGATATGTCTACCGGCATCTACTACTATACGCTGGATGAAGAAGCGCTCGAGGAGACGAGACACATCCTCCAAAGCCACCTCGGCCTGATTCCGGAATCGACGAATGTTTCCAGCATTCCTGCTGAAGATGCAGAAGAACAGACACAATCCAATCCATCAGAGAGCACAGCCTCCTATTAATACCTCTTGGAGCCACCCGGAAAGCCGAACCTTTCCGGGCGGCTCTTTTTTTTGATCACCACTGCCATGCTCGCCGCAACGGCCGCTCCCTTCCCCAGGACATACTTCCCGCACCTTGCCGCTTGATGGCCAAGAACAAAAGCGCATTCGCGCCCGTTCAGCTGCGATAAGCGCACCGAAGCAATCGCCTGGCGCGAATGCCTAGACGTAGACGATACCCTTTCTATCGTTATCCACAATGCGAATTTTTATAATTTCCTTCACAACAAAAAAAG
>JBJEFP010000332.1:0-3733 GCA_051874195.1 Lysinibacillus sp.
TCCGTAGCAACAAAAAAGACGAAATCCCCTCTTATGGGTGATTTCGTCTTTTTCTATTTACAGCTTCAACCGATCGGCCAGGAACTTCCCAATGCCGTCTTCATTATTGCTTAAGGTGATTTCCTTGGCGACGGACTTCAGCTCGTCGATGCCGTTGCTCATAGCTACGCCGATCCCTGCATAATCAATCATTTCGAGATCGTTGTCCTCATCACCGAATGCGATGATGCGGTCCTGCGGAATCTGCAGCTCGTGCGCGATTTTGGACACGCCGACCGCCTTGCTCATTCCCTTGCGGACGATTTCGATGATGGGGAATGGTGCCCCCCATCTTCGGTGTTCAATCAGTTCGGCATGGACATCCTCCAAGTGTTTACGGATGATGGGCACATTGAAGTCATCAGCCTGAATCAGCAGGCTGGTCGGGTCTTCGTGCAGGTTGAGCTTCAGGTTTCCGGTCGTCACGCGCGGATTGCCCATATTAAATGCGCTGACCAACTTGTCATTTTCATTATGGAGGTAGACATCATCGATCACCTCGGCGATCAGGTTTTCATATTGGAATTTATTCACCGAGTCCACCACGTCATGGACGACGCTCATGGAGACGGGGGAATGCATCTCGCCCCAGGATCTATTGAGGGGATGATGGATGAACGCCCCATTGAAGTTGACAATCGGCGTTGTCAGGCCCAATTCCTTATAGTACAGCTGGCTTGCCCGGAAAGGCCGTCCAGTGGCAATCATCACCTGGTGTCCTGCTTCACGAGCCTTCGCCAATATCGTTTTTGTATATGGTGAAATCATTTTTTCATCAGTCAATAATGTGCCGTCCAAATCTAATACAATCAAATGCTGTTTCATGATAGAAAAGCTCCTTTCAACATTGGTTCAATTTTATCTTTATTCTTTCGGTTTCGTCAAAATATTGTAACCCATAACCAGCTTATTTTTGGTACGCTTATATTATAAAGATGGTTGGAGAGTGAAAATGGTGATTGTACAGAAAGAAAACTGGGGTGGTATACCCCTCCTACATGTATATAATGAAGAAATGCAGGAAGACGCGCCAATCGTCGTTTTTCTGCACGGTTTTATGAGTGCGAAGGAACACAATCTCCATTACGCGTACAACCTTGTGGAGAAAGGGATGCGTGTCATTCTGCCGGACGCCTTACTGCACGGGGACCGGTCGGAAAATTTATCGGAAGTACAGATGAATCTGATGTTTTGGCGCATTGTTGTAAAGAATATAGAGGAAGTGCAATATGTATATGATATATTGCGGGAAAAAGGCTATACGGGGAAAGTAGGCGTTTGTGGTACGTCCATGGGGGGCATTACGACGGCCGGCTGTTTGAAAACATACGACTGGATCGAGGCGGCAGGGATTTTGATGGGTGCCGTGAGCTATACGGAATTGGCCGAGTATCAACTCCGGCAAATGAAGGAGCAGGGAGTAGATGTGCAGCTTACAGAAGAGCAACAACATGCGATTCTAGAGGCGTTGCGACCATATAATCTCATGGAACGGCCGGAGATTTTTGAAAAGGTGCCTGTCATGTTCTGGCACGGAAAGAACGATCCGGTCGTGCCATTCCGGATGACATACCCGTTTTACGAGGAGCTAGTGCAGCAAGGGAATATGATAAAGGTGCAGTACATGGCCGATGAAAAGGCTGGACATGCTGTTTCTCGTGCGGGTGTGCTGGCTGTCACTGCATGGTTGGCGGAACATTTGGCATAGAGCCCCACTTTTGATATGATGAACCTACACAACAGTGCGAAAGGGAGATGTGGAAATGGCAATTGATCAAGATATGAAGGATAGCATGTTCGGTGCTTTGGAAAATGTTATCGACCCTGAGTTAGGGATCGATATCGTCAACCTCGGCTTAGTATATGATGTAGATTTAAATGAAGAAGGGTTGGCTACTGTTACGATGACATTGACATCGATGGGCTGTCCGCTTGGTCCGGTTATCGTCGACCAAGTAAAAACGGCTTTAGGCGACCTGCCTGAAATCAAGGACATAGATGTGAATATCGTTTGGCAGCCAGCATGGTCAAAAGATAAAATGTCCCGTTATGCGAAAATGGCGTTGGGCATTCGATAAGTGCTTTATACAAAAAGGGGCTGTCTAGAGAGTGAAAACTTTCAGGGCAGCTCTTTTTTCTTGATGAATACCTTTTTAGAAGGGTTGTTCCAGCGACGGCCGCATCAAAGTGACGCTATCCTCATGTTGGAAAGGGGGGAGCATATCTTCCGGCGTCCCTTTTTAGTCAATGCGGCAGATGGAAAGCGGGCAGTTTTCACAGGCGATTTCATCCTTTAAAAATTGCAGGTCGTTAATGGTGATATAGCCTTTATCAAATGTAACGATATTGCGGTTTTTCAAGTCGTTCAGCATACGGTTGATCATCTCGCGGCTTGTGGCACAAAGATTGGCGATTTCAGTGTTCGTCAGAGCGAAATTGATGAATACCTCGTTGTCGCTCCGGAACTGGCCGTATGTGTTGGCCATCCTGATGAGTGTGGAGAACAGGGCACCTTTCTTCCCATTCAACACGAGGTCGCGCAACCGGCTTTGATGCTTCATACTTTCGGTCTGGAGCCATTTTACATATTCGAGCATTAACGGCTGGTTTTCTGATAATAGCTGTTCTAGTGAAGTGGTGTGCAGGATGAGCAGGCTCGATGATTCTAAAGTTTTGGCCGTCGTTGCATGATGGCTCAACTTGCAGAACATGGCGTCTTCTCCGAGAATGCCTTGGGGACCGCAGATGCGGAGCGTCAATTCCTTCCCCTGTTCCGTCTCTTTACTGAGCTGGACGGCGCCATGCTCAATGAAAAAGATATTTTCAGCACGCTCGCCTTCACGAAAAATATGACTACCCTTATCCACCTTCATACGCAATCCGTAATCTTTAAATAAATGATGAATTTTCAATGGGATACTGTGTAAAGCTATCATCATAATCACATCCTAACTTGATGATGAAAACATAAGATTTCCCTCTATGCGGCTCGTTATCGAAACATGTGCTTGACTAAGAGCCGCACTGAAGCCATTCTCATTGCACTCTAGCAAAATGTGCTGTTTATAGCATTCTGTGCTGCGGGTGAATGGTGGCGATGCTGGAGCGCCTTGACTTGATCATTCTTTCCCTCACCAGCGGCATTCGAGGAACATACTTGATAATGGCAGGTTCCTTCCTGCCCATTGCGCATTGTTTTTAAGCAATTGTCAACGATTGGGTGTTCAATCGCTTCGCCTTGTGCCAACCATCTTTCGAATCCCTTTGGGGGTTGCTATGCGATGAACAGCAGTCGTACCAAATGATAAATCCTTCTTTTCACTCATAGACATGGCAAAGCAGCTGGACATAACCGAGCAATCTTTTTCAGGTGGCCTTTTGGTCTTCTGAAAGGTGCCCATTGCGCTTGTGGAATAGTCTGAATTGTCGGTTTACGTCGGTTTTTGTAAACAGTGAGTGGTCCTTTTGAGCTTGTTTTCGCACATGTTGTAGCGCATCGGTTACGTAGCCATTGACATGAAAGCAGTCGGCCATCCGGATTGCATGTACATACATTTCTTTTGCAAATGTATGATAGTCTGTCGCTCCCTATCACTACTGCTGGCGGATTAGGCATATTCCAAACTGGCTGTTCCTTATAATGATCTTGTCATGCCGTAACCGTGCCACCACGAATTGTTTGCATCGATGCACA
>JBJEFP010000333.1:0-1157 GCA_051874195.1 Lysinibacillus sp.
ATCCTAAAAGATTCATTTTTTCCATTTAATATACAGGAATATAGATATACCCCACACCCCATAAACTAATACTAATTATCAATATTTTGGAATACGTAAATATTTCGATATTCGAATCGGTTTCCTTGTGATAAATTTTAATTGTCATACTAAACAGAAAAGTGTGATAACTATATTCAAAGGGGGAAATAAGATTTGAATAACTTTAAGTTTACGAAGCTTTTAAGTAGTATGCTAGCTTTCGTTATGGTGCTTTCTCTATTGGTGCCATTCTCGAGTGCTAGTGGCGAAGAATGGAAACCGTTCAAGCAGGATACGCAAAGCCAAAGCATGATTGAACTAAAGGCGGCTATTGCTGAACAGCTAAGCTTGTCTAAAGAGGGGCCCATTCTTCATGAAAGCCTACAAAATGTATCGGGCAATCAGGATGTTGCAGTAATTGTTCATTTATCCGAAAAGCCCGTTGCACTAGAGCAAGGGATGAGCCAGGTCAGAGGCAACAAATTCTCGAATGCTCGCGCAAATGAAGTGCGTTCAAATGTAAAGGCGCAACAAGCAAAAGTTAAAAAAGAGCTATCTGCCAAAAAGGTTCAGATGACGCAGGGGTATACGTTTGATACCGTCTTAAACGGCTTTGCGGCAACTGTGAAGGCAGATGACCTCCCGAAACTACTGGAAATAGAAGGAATTACCTTAATCGAACCCGATGCAACTGTCTATGCATCAGAGGATCTTACAATGAAATCCTCGGAGCTTGTGAAGGAAGATTCATTAGAAGCTCAAATGAATACAAGTACTTCTTTCCTTGGCATCGAACAGCTCTGGAATGAAGGAATTGAAGGCCAAGGAATAAAAGTAGCGGTACTGGATACGGGCATCGATGCAGACCACCCAGAGTTTGCCGGCATTTATAAGGGCGGAAAAAACTTCATCCCCCACTCCTCAACGTACGCGAAACCTCGTGCAGATGACGACGCATCGGAAACATTGCCTTCAGAGCGTCCAGCTGGAACACCTGAATTCAATGCAAATGGCAGCTCATTCTATACGTCCCACGGTACACATGTGGCTGGGACAATCGCAGCAATCGGCGCCAACGAATTCGGCATCAAAGGGATTGCGCCAAAAGTGGACCTTTATGCTTACCGTGTTCTTGG
>JBJEFP010000333.1:1257-3632 GCA_051874195.1 Lysinibacillus sp.
ATTGCCGTCGGGAACACAACCAATCCGGAAACAATGTACAACGGTGAAGTGAATGTGACAATCGGCGACTACAACCTGACAAAACAGCTCCCATTAATGGGCACGACGTTTGGTAAAAGTTTAGCAACTCAGCTTCAGGGGGAATTTGACCTCGTTGCCATTCCTGGAAACGGAGAAGCAAAGGACTTTGAAGGAATTGATGTAGAAGGCAAAGTGGCATTGATTTCTCGAGGCAGCATCGCATTCGTCGATAAAATTGCAAACGCAAAGGCAAATGGCGCCGTTGCCACAATCATTCATAACTTTGCCGGCGGAACGAATGCACCGGACATTTCCGGCACATTCCTTGGCGATTCATTTGATTTCATCCCGACATTTGATATGTCCCAAACGGATGGCGATGCGATCCGTGCTGCTTTGGCAGGCGGAACAGGAAAAGTGAGCTTTGGTAAATTCGCTTCCACAAAGACACTCGGAGATGAGGTAAACACTTCAAGCTCACGTGGACCATCTACACCAAACTTCGATATTAAACCAGATGTAACTGCACCTGGAACAAACATCATGTCAACAATCCCAATGTATAAAACAGATTTCCCTGATGCAGATTACGGGGAAGCGTATTCCCGCAAGACAGGGACTTCCATGGCAACACCGCATATTGCAGGGATCGCTGCACTGGTTAAACAAGCAAATCCCGATTGGACTGCGTTCGATGTAAAAGTGGCGCTTTCCAATACGGCAAAGGTGTTGGATAAAACAAAATATGATGTATTTTCTCAAGGGGCAGGACGGGTAAATGCTTATGCAGCAGCACATCCGGAAATCCTTGCCTACGCACTTGATAGCGCCATTCTAGATGGCACTGGTGCAGTGGCAGAAAACTTGAAAGGCACCGTCACTTTCGGTCCGCAATCACTGAAAGACGGAGATATTTCTGTCACGAAGCAAGTCCTAGTGAAAGATATGAAAGGAAATGGCGGCAATTATAACGTATCAGTTGATGTGACAAAAACATTCGGTGATGCAACTGTTACAGTAGACCAGCCGACTTTCAATCTAGCAGGCGAGCAAGTTTTAAATATTACATTAACTGCTTCACAAGCTACGGCACCTGTTGGCTCTGAAATACTGGGATATATCTATATTACCGGTGGAGATACAGACATTTCATTGCCATTCGCTGCTGACTTTGGCGGCGCGGAAGCAACGGAACTGAAAGATTATAAGATTTCAGAAACAGATCTATCCTTTAACGGAGATGGAGTGAAAGACTCCGCTGTCCTTTCATTCACCCTCACTGGAGACGTAACAACGAACTATATCGAGCTTTGGGATATTATGAATCCTGAAGGTGGAGAATACGGAGACGGCTACATCGGCTACCTACATTCAGGTACTGCATTAGGAAAAGGCTCTTATTCGCTGAACATCGGCGGCCAGTACAAGCCATGGGGATCAGCACCTGCCACAACAATTCCTGATGGTCTATATACAATCGACTTCACGGGTCTTGCAGCATCAGGTGTCGTTTCGGATTATGTTGGACCAATTGTCGTGAAGACGACGAAACCAGAAATTACAGGTTCAGTAGCTGAAGACGTCGCTACAGGACAGGTAACGGACAAGTATATCGACTACAATGAAGAGCTCTATTTATACGGTTTAGACTACAATTTAAACGATAAATTAAAAGCTTCCTATATTGCGACGGTAAACGGCGAAGTACAAGCTCCGGTTGCCTTTGAATTGAATCAAGACGGCAGCTTCTCATTCCCGGTAACGGCAGAAACTACTGCCCTATCAGTAGTAATTACTGATGCTGCCGGAAATGTCGGCGAAGCAATCATCTACGAAAAAGAAACAGAAGAACCAGTCGTAACACTTTCAGTAAATCCAACTGAGCTGGACCTGACAGCTGGAGAAACGGCACAGCTTGCAGTAACACAAACGTCAACGCCGGCAGAAGGTGATGCAACAGAAGAAGACGTCACGTCAAAAGCTACTTATGCTGTGGCCGATGAAAACGTCGCAACAGTAGAAAACGGACTCGTTACGGCAGTGGCAGAAGGCACGACTACCATCACCATTTCATACGGTGCTAATGAAGCAACCGTCAATGTGACAGTGAAGGCACCTGTTGTCGAAGAACCAGTAGTCATGCTACAAATCGACCAAGCCCAGGTTGAAACGAGAATCGGCAAAGAAGTGATGGTCAAGATTACGGAAGTCACTACTTTCAACGGTGAAACAACTGAAACAGACGTGACAAAACGTGCAACCTACAAAGTAGCGGATGATAAAATCGCTACCGTAAAAGCAGGCGCTGTAAAAGGAAAAGGCCAAGGCACGACATCGGTTACGGTAACGTATGG
>JBJEFP010000334.1:0-3609 GCA_051874195.1 Lysinibacillus sp.
AACTCATCGTCCGTCATCCATCCGTAATTGCCGACGACCTCCTTATGCACAAGCGGAATCGCCGCCGGTCCACCACCGAACCCTAAAATGCCGGACCTAAAAAATGCTATGAAAATATCCAGTTGTTTTTTCACCTGGTTCACTCCTTAATAACCGATTGCTACCCCGTCTCCCCGAGGATCGGCACCGCCGAACTTGACATTTGTATCCGGATCGATCCAAATGGCCCCGGCATGGCCCATCACATCCGTGAATTCAGCCAGCACCTCTATATCATGCCCTTTTTCGGCAAGCGCAAGTCGGACATTTTCCGGGATGCGGCCTTCCAGCTTCAATGTGTTGGACGAGGCTCCCCATGTTCTGCCATATAGCCAGCGAGGCGCTTCGATTGCGGCCTGGACGGACATCCCGTAGTCGATGATCCGCGTGACCAGCGCCGCCTGCGTCTGCGGCTGTCCCTCGCCCCCCATCGTTCCGTAGACGAGCACCGGACGCCCATCTTGCACCAGCATGGCCGGGTTCAATGTATGGAATGTGCGCTTGCGGGGCTCGAGTGCATTGACATGTTCTCTATCGAGCGAGAAGAAGCTGCCGCGGTTCTGCAGGATGACACCCGTGCCTTTCGGGATGATGCCCGACCCGAATTCGTGGTAGATGCTCTGTATACATGATACGGCATTCCCCTCTGCATCGACCACCCCGAACCATACGGTATCCCCTTTTGGATCAAGCGGGTTCAATGCCTTTGCATAGAGCTCTTCCTTTATCCGCTCGGCCACCCCCTCTCCATGCGCTTTACTCAACAGCTCATCAAGCGGAATATCGGAAAATGCCGGATCCGTCAGATAGGCATCCCGATCGGCGAATGCATATTTGGTCGCCTCGATAAGCAGATGATAATAGTCCGCCGACCCTTCCTGTATGGAGGCGACATCGAAGTGCTGTAGAATATTCAGAATCGACAGGCTGGCCATCCCCTGTGTGTTCGGCGGCAGATTGTACGCCGTATAGCCGCGATAGTCCACCGAAATCGGGTCCACCCAGTCGCTTGTATGCATCCTGAAATCCTCCTGCGTAAGGATACCGCCCTGCTCCTGCAAACCCTGCACGATCTTTTCCATCAGTTCGCCCTCATAAAACGAACGGGCGCCATGCTGCGCGATATGACGAAGCGTCTCTCCCAAATCCTCCTGTTTGAAGACCTCTCCCTCGGCATAGGGGCGTCCATCCTCCAGGAAGATGCGTGTGAACTCTTCGAAGCGTTGTAATGCGCGGAATTCCTGGTCCTCTTCATCCAGGTTTACATCCGTCCAGTATGCCTGGCTTGCCGTAGCGGGAAAGCCCTTCTTTGCATAGGCGATGGACTGCGCCAACAAATCGGCCCATGGCAATGTACCGCCCATCTCCTCTTTGGCATACTCGTACGCCTCCCCCCATCCGGCAACAGCACCCGGAACGGTATTCGCCGCAAGCGGACCACGGGAAGGGATTTTTTCATGACCCTTCCCCTTATAGAACTCGACCGTTGCCTGGATGCCCGCACGGCCGCTACCGTTCAGCGCCTTCATTTCCTTCGTCTTCGCGTTATAGACAAGCCAGAAGTTGTCTCCCCCGATGCTGTTCATATGCGGATAGACGACGGCAATCGTCGAGGCGGCTGCAATCGCCGCTTCGATTGCATTGCCCCCTTTATGTAAAATGGCCAGCGCCGCCTGTGACGCCAAGTAGTGCGGCGCCGTCACCATCCCGTTTGTCGCCATTGTTGTTGCACGGTATTGCTGTGTCATGTCGATCTCCCCTTTGTGAACGTTTTAGCTTATTGCATGTTGCAGCTCCCGTAGGCCGGTGTATAGATCATGTACCGGAACAGGGATACCTCATCGCCCCTTACCACAACAGGCTGCTCCTGCCCTTCATGGTGGATTGTCGCGAGTCGCATCCGTCCTCCCTCCAAACTGTTCATTGATAAAATGCAGCAGTGCCCTGTCGCTTCCTCTCCTTGCAATGAAGGAAAGGCCGAGCGCCAGCCCATCTGCACGCAACACAGGCACAGTTACCTGAGGGAAGCCGGAAAGTCCGGCAATGCATGTCAGCTGCATCGTCTTCGTCCGTACTGCCTCGACCTCCTGTGAGGAAGCGTGCTTGCGGGGAGCTGCAGAAGCCGTTGTCGGGATGACCAGCAGCTCGGTCGTCGAAAGCTGTTCCTGCAAATGGGCTGTTATCTTGTTCTGCTGCTCCTTTGCCAACCCGTAGCCGTCTTCCTCCAACGTGCTCGCCCATTCAAAACGTTCGGCAATCGGCTGGGCGAAATGCGGCTCTTCCTTCCTCACCCAATCCCCGTGCGTGCGCCAGATTTCTACGCCCTGTATGTATCGGAACAATGTCGCCCATTCCGTTAAAGGCAGGGTAACCGGTTTGATTTGCTGATGGATGTTTGCCGGAATGGCCCCGGTGAGCAGCTGTCGGTCCTTTTCCGACAGGAAGGACCATGCCTGCGGGTCTATTATTAAGCTGGTAAAGGTATGCAAAGGGTCCCTTTTAAAAAGCACATCCCCCACCTTTGCCAGTTCCTCGCTCGACGTCGACATCCAGCCGACCGTATCGAAGCTCGGTGCCAGCGGGATGACCCCCTCCAACGAAACCTTGCCATGTGTAGGACGAATGCCGAACAGCCCGCAATAGGAGGCCGGTACACGGATCGAGCCCCCTGTATCCGTCCCGAGTGTAAAGCTATGCCCGGTAGCTGCAGCCGCCGAACCGCTCGATGAACCGCCCGGGATATGCCCTGCATCCAGGGGATTCGGCGGTGTTCCGTAGTGGATGTTTTCACCGTTCAGGCTGTACATCAGCTCATCCGTATGGGTCAGCCCCTGCATGGAGGCCCCGTGGCTCAACAGCTCCTCGATGACCGGTGACGTTGCTTCCGCGGCGTCGTGCGTCTCAAACCAAGTCGGATTGCCGGCACTGTTCCTTTCCCCTTTAATCGCAAAGACGTCCTTCACGGCAAATGTCTTTCCATCAAGGAGGCCCTTCCCTGTAGGCCCAAGTCTCACCCTGTCATTGAAATAAACGCTGTGCACAATCGACCACCCCTTTTCTTATCCTTTGATTATAGAAAATCCACCTCTTAAAAACATCGGTGCATTCGTTGAAAGCAACAAGGCGTTTTAGTTATTATAACTAAAAATTCAGTCTTTTCAGAGGGTGATTTTTCAAAGTCGGGGCACGGACCCTTAAGCGACTCCATCATCCATTCCTTTAACAATAAAAAACCCGTAGCGCGTTTGCTACGGGTTGAAGGTTCCAGCTGATTATTTTGTGAAAGTAAGGACCGCGTTTTCCTTGAAGCCCTTCAATGCTTGTGTTGCCTCGTTCTTGTTCGTATATTCAAAAATACGAACATCATTTTGATGATTGAATACTGTAATTACCCACATGTTTCATTTCCCCTTTTGTTTGGTGTAAGATTTATTTTTATGCGTCTGCTTATTTCGTATAGGATAGTATCGCGTTTTTTGAGTATCTTTTCAGTGCCTGTGTTGCTTCGCCTTTGTTTGTGTATTCGAAAATACGAACGTCATTTTGATGATTGAATACTGTAATTACCCA
>JBJEFP010000335.1:0-3604 GCA_051874195.1 Lysinibacillus sp.
CTTTTTCTTTGGCTCTTTTTTCAAGGATGTTGCCATTGCCATTCATTCAACTAACGAAGAGAAGAGGGTGATCTGAAATAAGGAATAGGATACTTACTTCAAAAAATTTTATGACGCATCATACCCTTCTTTGGTTAATTTGGTATGATAGTAAGGTATTAACAAATTTTTTAGGGTGGGAGGAACAATGAAGAAAATCTACACATTAGGATTAGCATTATGTTTAATGACTGCCTGTTCATCCGAGCAAGAAAGTGTATCGCCAAATGTAGAGCAAAATGCGAATGCACAAGATGACAACATTCGTCTCGCGGATGCTATGAATGGTTCGTATCATACGGCTCTTATCGATGAATATAAAGATAGTGAGAAGGTTACGGAGCAAATTGCCCTTTTCGGAGAGGATTTAGAGCAATTTTTAAAGGTTTTAGAAGAAACGACTTTAATTAGAGAACCGTTACCGGTTGACCGTCCATTTTTGAAGGAACATCATCATATTATGTTAATGGGAGATGGTAGCGGCGACTTATTGACTATTAATATAGAAGAGGAAAATGGAGAACAACTTGTATCATTACCATCAAATGATATTATTCCATCGGGTCTTCGTAAAGCAACAAACACTGATATTCTCAAGTCCATAGAAGCCATAAAAGCATCAGAGGAATAAAGGCACGACGATTTTTATAATTGTTTGAAGTGCAAATATATTCTTTACATAGTGCATATCAAATGGTTGTTTTCTCAAGGCTGTTTTAACAGCAACGATATTTGAGAAGACAGCCTTTTCTTTTTTCCATGGAAAAGTTTAAGTATTCATTCAAGAAGCACTGGGAATTTCATGGTTACACTTAATGAATCGAGTTCACGATTTTCCTGTTTTTTGGCCCTCCTTCGTATCGTGAAATATATCCAATTATTTTCATTATGATGAATGAAATGAATATAATATAGAGGAGACTGACGGGGCGCTATACTAAAGGGAAAGCAAATGAAAACAGGGGGATGAATATGTATATTGAAACAGAAAGATTGATAATCGAAACATTTACAGAAAAGGATTGGCGAGATGTTTTTGCCTACACATCAAGGGCAGATGTAATGGAATACATACCGGAGGGCGTCTTCAAGGAAGAGGATGCAAGGAACTTCGTAATGAAAAATGCAGGGGAGGATGCGAAGCATTTTCCTGTAAGGATAAAGGGCGAAGAGGCGGTCATCGGCCATATCACGTTCTTCAAGTATTTCGGCGACCATACATACGAAATCGGCTGGGTGTTCAATCCGGGCTATTTCAATAAGGGGTATGCGACGGAAGCGGCACGCGCGGTGCTCGACTTCGGCTTTACAAAAATGAAGCTGCACCGCATCATCGCCACATGCCAGCCGGAGAATATTCCTTCCTGGCGAGTAATGGAGAAAATCGGCATGAGACGGGAAGGCTACTTCAAAAAATGCATTCCGCACGGGGACGGATGGTGGGATGAATACTATTACGCTGTGCTGGCGGAGGAATGGAATAAATAGAAGGGGGCGGAATTCCGCCCCCTTTCTTTTATATAGTTATATTTCATTTATGCTATATTAAACACAAGGATGTAAGAAAGGATGTTTAATCTATGGCAAAGAGCCTTGTACTAGCAGAAAAGCCTTCAGTCGCTCGTGATATTGCGAATGTATTGAAGTGTCATAAAAAAGGAAATGGATTTTTAGAAGGCGATAAATATATCGTGACGTGGGCGCTTGGTCATTTAGTGACGCTGGCAGACCCGGAGAGCTACGATGTGAAATATAAAACATGGAATTTGGAAGACCTGCCGATGCTGCCGGAGCGGTTGAAGCTGACGGTCATCAAGCAATCAGGTAAGCAATTCAATGCCGTAAAGTCGCAATTGAACCGCAATGATGTAAACGAAGTCATCATTGCAACGGATGCGGGCCGTGAAGGGGAGCTCGTTGCACGCTGGATCATTGAAAAGGCGAAAGTGAATAAGCCCATCAAACGCTTATGGATTTCCTCGGTTACAGATAAGGCGATCAAGGACGGCTTCAATAACCTGAAGCCTGGTAAAGCGTATGAAAATCTGTACCATGCTGCGGTTGCCCGCTCAGAGGCGGACTGGTATATCGGCTTGAACGCGACGCGCGCCTTAACGACACGCTTCAATGCCCAGTTGAACTGTGGTCGGGTTCAGACGCCGACTGTTGCCATGATTGCAGCGCGTGAGGATGAAATTAAAAACTTCAAGCCGCAGACGTACTACGGTATCGAGGCACAGACTGATACAGTCAAGCTGACTTGGCAGGATGCAAACGGCAACAGCCGCAGCTTCAATAAGGAAAAAATCGATGCAGTCGTCAAGTCTCTTGGACGCCAGGATGCAAAGGTCGTGGCGATCGATCGCAAGGCGAAGAAATCATTTGCCCCTGCATTGTATGACCTGACGGAATTACAGCGTGATGCCAACAAATTCTTCGGCTATTCGGCCAAAGAGACATTGAACATTATGCAAAAGCTGTATGAGCAGCATAAAGTATTAACCTATCCTCGTACAGATTCCAGATATTTATCTTCTGACATCGTCAGCACGATTCCTGAGCGCTTAAAGGCATGTGGAGTGGGGGAATACCGCTCGTTGGCGAATAAAGTATTGAATAAGCCGATCAAGCCTTCCAAGGCGTTTGTGGATGACAGCAAAGTGAGTGACCACCATGCCATCATCCCGACAGAGGGCTACGTGAATTTCTCAGCCTTTAATGATAAGGAACGCAAGATTTATGACCTTGTGGTAAAACGCTTCCTGGCTGTTTTATTCCCGGCGCATGAATACGAGCAATTGACGGTACAGGCTGAAATCGGCAAGGAAAAATTCATCGCAAGAGGGAAGACTGTTCTGCAGGCCGGTTGGAAGGAAGTCTATGAAAACCGCTTTGATGACGAGGAATCAACAGATGATGTGAAGGAGCAGCTATTGCCTCGTATTGAAAAAGGCGACGTATTAAAAACGAAGCTCATCGCGCAGACATCCGGTCAGACAAAGCCGCCAGCACGCTTTACGGAGGCCACATTGCTATCGGCAATGGAAAATCCTACAAAGTACTTGGAAACAGGAGACAAGAAGCTGGCAGATACATTGAAATCTACTGGTGGGCTAGGAACGGTTGCCACTCGAGCAGATATTATCGATAAATTATTTAATTCATTCCTGATTGAAAAAAGAGGCGGCAAAGAAATCTATATCACTTCCAAGGGCCGTCAGCTGCTTGATCTAGTCCCTGAAGAATTGCGCTCACCTGCAACGACAGCCGAGTGGGAGCAAAAGCTGGAGCTGATTGCAAAAGGAAAGCTGAAAAAAGAGGCATTCATCAATGAAATGAAACAGCATACAAAAGAGATTGTCTCAGAAATCAAGAGTAGCGATAAGAAATATAAACACGACAATATCTCAACCAAGTCTTGCCCTGATTGTGGCAAGCCAATGCTTGAGGTGAATGGTAAAAAGGGAAAAATGCTTGTCTGCCAGGACCGTGAATGCGGCCATCGTAAGAATGTATCACGCGTCACAAATGCCCGTTGTCCACAATGTAAAAAGAAAATGGAGCT
>JBJEFP010000336.1:0-3603 GCA_051874195.1 Lysinibacillus sp.
ACCTAAAAAGATAGCAGTAAATCTAAAGCCGCCAAGGAGAGCCGTCCTATTCAACACCGGCTCCTTCATGTGAAAATATATTTCATCCGCTTATTTTCATTTTCTACATCCTCTTTCCCTACTTCTTTTTTTCATAGCAATCCTATCATTCCATTTCACTGCCGTAGATATCGTATCTCCTCGCCCAACGCTCTAGCTTACCAATCCATATAATAAACCTATAGATTAAACTCTACGCATTGGAATGGTGAAAATGAATGAAGCACAAATCAGTGCCTGGCTTATAGCCGTGGGAACAGTACTATCCGCAATCGGCAGCACCCCTTCGGATGTTTTATCCGAATCGGCGCTGGAGGACTTGGATTTGATTGGCAGTGTCCTGCAGGCTGTGGGAAGCGGTATCATTCCTGCGGACGCGGACTATCTGGAGAAAGCCGGGGGCCAAATCGAGACAGTGGGAGATCTTTTGACAGTCCAAAGCTTTTTTGTGGAGGATGAGCGAGCGAGTGAACTTCTGAATGCTCAAGGGAATCTGATTCAGGCTGTAGGTACGGGGCTTGCCCTCAACCTAGAAGCAAACCAAACAGTAAATGAAGCCTTGTTCACCATCGGGGAGATACTGCAAATAATCGGCAATGCCTATATTGCCTACTCCATTAACTACCCACCAAATAGTGAAAAATCGCAGGAGTTCATTACAGTCGGTAGCTGGATAGAGGCTATCGGTGCCGTCCTTTCCGCACTGACGGTGGATAGTTGATATGGCGACTATCCATCCTCCTTGCGCACTTTGCAGCCGTCTGGACAAGCTTCACGCCCCCAGTCCGCCTGCTCCGGCATTTCAACTTCGTGACAGAAATGCGTGAAGGAAGTGTTGTCGGGAGAAAGTCTTGGGTAAGCTAAAGATAGAGAGGAGGGGACGACTGTATGCCCAGAAAACTGATTGCTGCTATGAAAGAACAGGCGCTTGCACTTAACGACGAGAGTTTGGACAAGCTAATCGAGGCGGTCGGCAATGCACGAATCGTCTTGATTGGTGAAGCATCCCATGGTACATCGGAGTTCTACACAATCCGCGCCGAGCTTTCCAAAAGGCTGATTGATGAAAAAGGGTTCAATGTCATCGCAGTGGAGGGCGATTGGCCTTCCGCCCAGGCAGTAAACCGCTATGTAAAAGGCTACGGACAGGAAAGCCAGTCGGCAAGAGATGTCCTGATGGAATCCTTTAACCGATGGCCGACCTGGATGTGGGCAAATGAAGAGGTGGAGCACTTTACGGAATGGCTGAAGGAGAAAAACACAACATTGGAAAAAAAGGTCGGCTTCTACGGCATTGACCTATACAGCCTGTATGAATCCATTGATGAAGTGCTGCATTTTTTGGCCGAAAACCCCAGGTACAACGTAGACCTGGAGCACGCAAAGAAGGCATTCACCTGCTTCGAACCCTACAACAGGATGCCGGAGCACTACGCCCTTTCCGCCGCCCACTTTACCGAGGAATGCATCAGCGAGGTGGCCGGCCTGTTGCAATCGTTGCGGAGCCATGAAGAACAGTATCCGGACGAGCATGAGGAAGACTTGAATGTCATCATGAATGCACTCGTTACCAAAAATGCGGAAGCCTATTACCGGGAGATGATGCAGGATGCCATCTCATGGAATACACGGGACCTGCATATGGTCGAAGCGGTGAATGAATTGCTCAAGTACCACGGAGACGAAGCCAAAATCATCATCTGGGAACACAATACCCATATCGGCGATGCCTCCGAAACGAACATGAAAAATGACCAGATGATCAACGTCGGTCAGCTCATCAGGGAACAATACGGAAAAGACAATACATTCACCATCGGATTTGGTACGTATGAAGGGTCCGTCATCGCCGCGGACAGCTGGGGAGAACCGTTACAGGTGATGGATGTCCCCCCTGCGAAGCTGAGCACATGGGAAGGGCAGCTCCATGCAGCCGGCGAGGGGGATAAGGTGCTGCTGTTCACCGAGGAGAACCGGGGATTGTTCAATACCTGGATCGGCCATCGTGCGATTGGTGTCGTGTACAACCCCGAATACGAGGCGTACGGAAATTACGTTCCTTCCAGGGTCGGCAGCAGATATGATGCCTTCATCTACATCGAGCATTCAAAGGCGTTGCGACCGTTGAAGGAGTAAAACTTCAAATCAAATAGACCTGAAAAATATGGCTTGAAATTGAACCTTCACGCCATATTTTTCTTGGGCGGCACCTTTTGGCATGACGGGAGCCCCTTACATAAAAAAATAGCGTATAATCGATTCTGTTAAATAACTAGAGTAAGGTAGGAAGAAAATGAGGATTTCAAGAGAAACGCTGGAAACCCAGCAAATCTGGATGTATGCAGCCGCTCTGACCGCCGGAGGTATCATAGGGATAGCGAATGAGCCTTTTGGAAGCGGCTTGGAAATATTGATATCGCCCTTTATCGCCATCTTGATGTACAGCATGTTTACGCAAATACCTTTTTTCACGTTGAAGAACATCCTACATACCGGAAAATTCCTCATTGCGCTGCTTATCGGAAACTTTTTGATTGTCCCGATTGTTGTATGGTGCCTGCTCCTCTTATTCCCGCAGACGCCGGCTGTAGCAATAGGTGTTTGTTTAGTGCTGCTTACACCGTGCATCGACTATGTCATCGTATTTACGCAGCTCGGGAAGGGCGATGAAAAGCTGATGCTGGCAGCAACCCCGATCCTGCTAGTCGTTCAACTGCTGTTGCTGCCTCTTTATTTGTGGGTGTTTCTAGGCGAAAAAGCAGCAGGGATCGTTCAAATAGGGCCATTTGTAGAAGCATTTCTATTCTTGATTCTGCTACCGCTTCTGTTGGCGATTGGGACACAGCTATGGGCTGAAAAACAAACATTGGGCAAGCAATTATTTCAAGTAACCGGCTGGCTGCCCGTTCCTTTCATGGCTTTCGTATTGTTCGTAGTCGTTGCTTCACAAATCTCCAAAGTCTACGAAGATTTCGACATGGTCGTCGGTGTAGTGCCAATCTATATTTCATTTCTCATCATTATGCCGATCTTATCCAGGCTGTTTGTTTCTATTTTTCGGTTAGATACCGGTGCAGGACGAGCTCTCCTCTTCAGTACAGCAACACGAAATTCGTTAGTCGTCCTTCCGTTAGCCTTCGCCCTGCCCGATTCCATCGCCACATTGGCCGCTGCTGTCATCGTCACGCAAACCATCGTCGAGCTGATTGGTGAGTTGGTCTATATTAAAGTGATTCCTAATTTTATAGTAAGAGAGAAGTCAGATACTAAAGGAGACAGCTAATTGGCAGGATATTTGATTTCTTCACATGCAAGGCTCATTAAAAAGGCGTTCATGAATAATAAAGTTGTTTAAATATGGGAGTTAAGCATCCGTTCGCTTATACGTTTTATTTGAATTCTGCAGACTATGATTCTATTAGAAACAGAAGGTTAGCGCCACTTCAAACTCATCAAACAACAAAAGAAGATTTGATTCGTTGTGATTATACTGTAGGACTTTATTGCGCGAACAAGAAGTAGACGGTTCTCGGGAACTGAATTAAAGAAAATAGCAATAGGAAG
>JBJEFP010000337.1:0-3564 GCA_051874195.1 Lysinibacillus sp.
AAGAAAGAAAATTATTGTTAACGTCTTGCTTGTTCAGTTTTCAAAGTTCATTTTCTTCCATCGCCGCGTCATCTCTTGGCGACTTACTTATAATAGCACCAGTCATTCATAACCGTCAACCCTATTTCATAAGTTTTTTTGAGAAAGCCTTATTTTCTTTAAAAAGTCCTTAAAAAAGGAGTATGCGCAAATTGAGAAAAGTATTGATATTACTAGGTTTATTAACTATTCTCTTCACCTTCTATTATTCTTACAAAAGCAATCAATTACCTGTATTTTTAATGACGGAAAAGCCTGATGTCATCGCAAAGGGTCACAGTGGTTATGTTTTTTTAGCAGAATTGCATTTTGAACATGAAGGCGTGGCGGAATTCATTGCCTCCGACCAAAGCCGTCACACCCTCTTCCTTTTAGATGCGGATTTGATTGAAAGAGCCGACCACCTTGTCGAATTATTGCAGACGAAGCAGCGCGCGACAGGCTTGCTCGGAACTTCCGCCGAAGCGGCGAGCCGGGAAATCGCCATTTATGAAAAAGCCTTTAAGCAAAAGCCTCTTTGGTACATGCCACAGGACTACACGTATACCGATGCATTGAAGCAAATTTTATTCAGTCAGCAAATCAATATGCTCGCTCCATCTCTTACCATCCAAAATAACAGCTTCCCGAAAAAACTTGAGAAGGGCGATATTCTCTCCCTACCGCTCTACAAGGAGAATAAGGTTGATTTCAATTCGCTCTCCGCTTGGATGAAGAAATATCAGTTCATTTCTATAGAAGAAAGCCTATTCGGCTATTCCATCAAAACTAAAAAATCTCCATAAAGCATTACTCAGATGGATAGGTTGTCAATGAACACGAAGATATTTTTGACGGAGTCGCATGGTGAAGTCTCGAGCGACCGGCGACCTTCATCCTAAAAGAAAAAATCCCCTTCTTCGTAAAGCATCTCGCCATTCCGAAATAGATGGTTCGATACTGTCTACTAGAGGGGATACGCTCACTTGTTCCACATCCACTAAGGTTGCTGGGCCGCCTGCTTGCGTGCTTTGCGCCGTTCTTCTAATTTCTTGCGGTCCTGCTCCGACTTTTCATTATACTTCGGCAGCATCAGAAGCTGGTATGCATTAACTGCCACGAGAGGGAATAATAAAAGTGCTACATATACGTTGATGTTGTCCTGACGCCCCATCAATGCGATGATCCACTCAAGAGATGTGATGACGACCATGAAAAAAATAGACGAGATTAAAACATGCTTCTTACCCGTCATCTGTACTTTTTTAATGGCTGTCGCAATTGCGGCGCCAACCAGGAATAATAAAAGCCCGATATAGAACGTCCAGTCGCCGAAACCCTTCGCATCCGGTGCGAAACGGAAAATCACCAGGTCTACTAGGACAACGACTATTAGAAGCATCTGCACCCAGTTCCATAAAGTCAGCGTCTTGAACACGCCAACGCCAATCTGATGTAGCGTCAAATAGGCAAAGAAGCCTGCCTGCGCAATGACGCTCATTGTAAATCCAAGCAATCCCATCCATGCCAGTGCAGCAAGGAACTCTACAAATTCCCCCGCCGCCAAATAAGGTTGAAAGAAATCCCAACGTATAAAAAGGCTGGCCGCTGCTGTGACGCCGCCGCCGATAAGCATCGTCATTACAAAAAATTTAAACCAATTTCTTATTGTCACGACATATTGTCCCCCATTTTTTACTCAATATCCATATATTATTTTATCAATCGTTTTATAAAAAAGCTAATACTGATGTAATTCGATACATAGAATGAGCCGAAATGTGAACAATAATTGAAAGAGCCAATGTGGAAAGGAATGAACTTATGCGGCGACTTTTAATCGTATTAGGTTTTGCTGTTCTGCTCGTCGGTTGTAATAATGAGAAAACGTCGACGCTTTCATACGACGAAATCAAGAAAATCATGGTGGACGCGCTTCAAACTGAAGATGGGAAAAAGGTGGTACGAGAACTTCTAAACGACCAGAGCTTCCGTGATCTCGTGGTACTTGATCATGATGAAGTAGAAACAGCCATGAAGACGACGCTCTTATCGAAGGAAGCAGAGGATTTTTGGAAGAAAACGTTCGAAGATCCGAAGTTCAAGGAGACGCTCGCCAAAAGCATGAAGGACCAGCAGAAAGAATTGATGAAGAGTTTAATGACAGATGCCAGCTATCAGGAAGCCCTGACCAAATTCTTTGACCAGCCAGATATGCAGAAGCAGTTTGAATCACTGCTCAAAGGGGCTACCCTCCGCAAACAAATGGAGGAAGTCGTAATGGAAACAATCGAGAATCCATTGTTGCAATCCAAATGGGAGGAACTCATCCGTAAGAGCGGTGAGGCAGCAGCTTCCACAGGAAAAGAGGAAAACGGCAAATCCAAGGAGTCCAAATCTGGAGGAGGTGGCGGTGGCGGCAGTGGCGGCGGCGGCGGTGGCGGTGGCTAATAAAAAAGGACGATTTCCCGAATTTACAGGAATCGTCCTTTTTCTTTTATAACAAAGTGCTTCAATTATTTTGCTAATTTCTCAACGACTTTTTGTGCCATTTCCATATACAGCTTACCTGTTGGATGGTCTTCTGCATAGACAGAAGGGGCAAAGTCTTCATCTTCCCAGTCCGGCTGGCCTAGTGGAACCTGTCCGAGCAGGTCTGTACGCAGCTCTTCTGCAAGCTTCGGACCGCCACCGCGACCGAATACATACTCGCGCTCGCCAGTCAGCTTCGACTCGAACCAGGCCATGTTCTCTACTACACCCAGGATTTCATGGTTCGTCTGCAATGCCATGGCACCGGCACGTGCAGCTACGAATGCCGCCGTTGGATGTGGAGTCGTCACGACTATTTCTTTAGAAGCCGGCAGCATTTGGTGAAGGTCGAGCGCCACATCGCCTGTGCCTGGCGGTAAGTCTAACAGCAAATAGTCCAAATCTCCCCACTCTACATCACGGAAGAATTGATCCAATACCTTCCCGAGCATAGGTCCACGCCATACGATCGGTGCATTGTTTTCCACGAAGAAGCCCATGGAAATGACCTTTACGCCCATACGTTCTACCGGATAGATGCGGTCATCCTTTACAACCGGCATCTCCTGGATACCCATCATGTCAGGTACGCTGAAACCATAGATGTCGGCATCGATCAGCCCTACTTTTTTGCCAAGCCGTGCAAGCGCCACCGCCAGATTGACGGATACGGTCGACTTCCCTACGCCGCCTTTACCCGAGGCAATCGCAATGAATTGCACTTTCGACAATGGTGATAGAATATCCTGCGCCTCTGCCTCTGTTGCCTGTCCACGGAAAGAATCCAATACTTCCGGCGCCAGCTCCTCAAAACGGATGCCTACTGAAGCCGCACCGTTTTCCTTTAACAACTCGACAATTTTCATTTGAAGTGTCATTTGTTCAGGTGTGTTTGTTTTGGCAATCGCGATTTTCACACTGATGAATTGTTTTTCTTCTTTAATGGATACGTTTATTATTCCGCCTGTTTGCTCTAATGTTCTATGTAAAAAAGGATCTTCTAGTTGACCTAAT
>JBJEFP010000338.1:0-3558 GCA_051874195.1 Lysinibacillus sp.
GGATCTTCTGAGAAATACTCAAAGTTACGTCCTGCAATCGGAGTACGGTGTAGACAAACGCCTGGTCCTTCAAGTACATGCTGACCAAGCGTCGCCGTCTCTGAACCGATGATGTCGCCGTACTCGCGTGCAAGCTCAGGGTCAAAGCCGGCTGCAAGACCAATCGTCATTGGCAATGCAGTAGCAGGAGGACTTGGATGTCCGTCGCCCATACCTACGCCTACTGGACCATTCGTAACTCTAAAGCGTGGAATTCCTAACTCGTCAATGCCCTTTACATGGCGTTGTACTTGGATTTGAGCCATAAGGCGGTCTTGCTCCTCAGGGCTCATGTCATTCATTTCATCCATGGACGGCAGCTCGTAGATGTTGATTGTATTCATCGAACCATGAAGCTGGGCAATCTTCTGCTCCAGGGTCATGGCAGCTACAAGCTTCTCGGCACGCTCACGAGGTGATAGTGACTTGTCCATCCATGGAAATTGTTCTATATCCGTATTATGTTGATTATTCACGTCGAATTCTCCTCACACACTATTTTCTATAAAACTGCTGGTTTCTTTCTAATAAATAAAACGCTTGCATATTTAGGGCCGTCGGGTCTCCAGCAATGGTTGGAGACTGTGGTTCATCACCGGGAGCAGGGGAGAATGGACGCCCCCGCTTCGAATCGAAAATGATTCAATCCAGCCCTGCGGTGATGAACCCTCATTATATTTCTTTATCTTTTGATGACGACCTTTTCACCGTTCAAGTCGAATCCTTGAACATCCTCTTTGCTTGCAATTTGGAAATCCCCAATAATCGTATGCTTCAGAGCGAATGACGATAGGGCAAAATCCAATGTTTCCTGCAGGCTGTAAGAGTTGGCCAGCCCATATAATGCACCGGCAACAAAGGAATCGCCTGTACCGATTCTCTCAAGCACATTTACTTTCACAGGACCAAGCTTGTGATGCTCCGTGGCCGTAATCACCGCACAGCTTAGGTTTTGCTCGTTGTCATCAAGGATTTCGCGTTCTGTCGTAAAGATTTGGTCGAAATTATACTCTCTTTGAAGCTCCTTGAGCAATTCGATTTTCTCATCGAAAGAATCAATCTTTCTCTTCTCTTTACGAAGTGTCAGAACATCCATGTAGCTGCCGAAGCAGACATTTACATATGGCAGGATTTCGATGAATGCTTCTCTTGCTTCCTCGATGCTCCATAGTTTTGTTCGATAGTTGAAGTCGAAGCTTACCTTGATTCCTTTTTTCTGTGCCAGTTTCACTAGTGCCATCGTTGTTTCACGTGCCTTCTCGCTCACGCCCAGGCTGATGCCGCTGACGTGCAGCCATTTCGCCTGGTCGAGCATTTCCTCCAACTGATAATCATTTGGACCGGCATTGACAAAGGCGGAACTCTTGCGATCATAAGTGACCTCTGTCGAACGGATTGAATGGCCTTCCTCGACAAAATAAAGTCCCATTTTATGTCCTTTTTGAATCGTAAATTCGGTATTCACCCCGAATTTGCGTAATTGCATAATAGCAGCCAATCCGATGTTATTGTCTGGAACGCACGTGGCATAGGAAGCTTTTTCACCCCAATGGCTTAAAGCAACCGCGATATTCGCCTCAGACCCGCCATATACCATATTCAATTGGCTAGCTTGGATAAATAGCTGATGATCTGCAGGTGTCAGACGTAACAGCATTTCCCCAAATAACAATATTGACTTCATCTTTGCACCACCTTTTTCAAATTAGTCGAAAGAATGGCTAGAGTTTAATCCAGCCATTCAGATAAACCTTATACGTAACGGCTTTTGTTTCTCGATTGCTAAGTAGTGCACTTATTGTACTGCGAATGTAATCGAAAAAATTATTTTTTATACCCTAGGTGAGGAATATTGTTCCAGCGCTCACTTAAGTAACGTACGACCATTTTCGGCTCTCTCTCCCTAGTGAAGACACCTTTTTTGTTACCTTGAACACGCATGATGCCAAATTTTGTTTGGAAATCAGCGAAGTTCCATAATTGTTCACCAACGAAGTTAGGGATTTCATCAAATACTTTGCTGTTCATGCGATAGTAATCTTCCTGGAATTCTTCACTGAATGGCTCGCCATACATGCTATGGAATCCTGCTACTGTATCAGCACCGTATTCTGTATACATGATTGGTTTCTCAGGATATTTCTCCTGCCACCCTAACAGCTCTTGACGAGTCGCTGCTTCTGCTGTCTTCAAGTCACCTAGTTGAATGTACCAGCCATAGTAACGGTTCAATGCAATCACATCATATAAATCTGCACATTTGTCAGTATGTGGCATGGACATCATGATGCTGACGTTTGTTAATGGACGTTTTTGCGGATCCAATTCACGGGCAAGGGTAAATAAAGGCTCGAAATACTCATAAGAGCCGTCTGAGTACGTCGCCGCTTCATTGGCAATCGACCACATGACAACACAAGCATGGTTCTTATCACGGTCGATTAATTCACGAATCACCTGTTTGTGCGCTTCGGATGTATTCATTATTTTCCAAGTCTCGTCATTCATAGCTCCACCTTTTTCTAAAGCGGATACATCAAAATTGAACATTAAAAATAGTCCAACTGCTGGTGTTTCGTCAATTACCACAATACCTTCTCTGTCACATAAACGCATCATTTCTTCTGAGTAAGGATAGTGTGACGTACGGAATGAGTTCGCGCCCATTTCCTTCATTAAATTGATGTCCAGCACATTGTATGCTTCGTTCAGACCACGGCCATTTACATAAGTGTCCTCATGTTTACCAAAGCCTTTGAAATAGAACGGTTCACCATTGATTAGGAACTTACCATTCTTTACTTCGACTTTGCGAATACCGAACGGTTCCTCATACACATCGACTACTTCTCCATTTTTCAAGCCTTCCACTTTAGCAGTATAAAGATATGCATTCAATGGCTGCCATAACTGAACATTTTCAACAGCAACATTGATCTCTGTTCCTGAGCCTTGAGCGACAGTTTGGCCAGCTTCGTCTAAAATGGTAACACGCACTTCATCAAAGGCACCTACCGTTTTTACGGAAACTTGTACATCTGCTTTTTTGCTGTCTAAATCTACATTTGGCACAATCACAATATCTTCAACATAATCATGTGGAGTTGAATAAATCCGGACTGGACGATGCAAGCCAGCATAATTGAAGAAGTCAAAGTTTTCATCTACTTTGCGGACAATGTGACCGTTTTCATTTTTCTTTTCGCTATAATTTCCAACTGGTAAAGTTGTATAGTCTAGTATATTGCTCAAACGAACAGTCAGGCGATTGATACCTTCTACTAAATGTTCATTGATTTCCACTTCGAAAGGTGTAAATCCGCCTTTATGATGAGCAATTTCTTTTCCGTTTAGATAAACCCATGCTTCATGAGTAGCAGAACCAAAACGCAGGACTAATCTTTCATTCCGTAATGCTTTGGCAACAGAAAATTCCTTTTCATACCAAACGAAACCACAATGCTCGCGGATTTCCTTTGTAGCGGTCTGGTCATTGAAAGAAGCAGGAACCGCCATCAC
>JBJEFP010000339.1:0-3539 GCA_051874195.1 Lysinibacillus sp.
TTTTACCCAAAGAGGAACTAACATAAGGGGAAAACAATCAGACGAAAAAACGGATACCATCACTTTCGGACTGCCCAAACTGCCATTCATCGATTTTGGTATACAACTTACATTACAATAAGCGCCACCAGGGAAATATACTCCCTGTTTGGCGCTTATCTCTAATTAAGTCGTATATGGATTTCCCCATCCGGCACGACAAGGGGGAAAAACGAACCGCGGGCAAAAAAATCGCCGTTTTCCAGTGGGAATGGCAGCAGCAGCCCCTTTTTTCGCAGTATCATAACCAAAGCCGATGAGCACTATATGTCGGAGGCTTTATTCCGTTACATATAACGTAACTATTTTCAAATCCTTTAATAAGGTTTATCCAGTAAAATTATTCCGTTCTCTATATTTCTATTTGAGGGCCCATCGACTCATTCTATTCCGTGATTAGACTATAAGCGGAGATTTTCCTGATTTTTAAAGACACCATCATTGAGACCATGTAAGCTACAATAAGGATTCCTACACAAAGCATTACAATGGTCGGTAAATGAATGGTAAAATCCAAACGTTTTGCCCCTGCGCCAGAAAGCAATACGGAAAGCATGGGGTTCGTGAAAAAGTAGCCAAGCACACCGCCAATAGCCACCCCTGTAACCATCACAGGTACAAAGCTGATGGATATTTGATGCATCAGTTGAATCGTTGAATAGCCGACAGCTTTCATGACGCCAAACTCTTTTTTACGCTTGATGATCATCGTTTTGATGACCAGATACAGAATCATCACGACAACAAGGATGGTAATCGCCAGAACCATCACCATCACTGCCAACACTGCAGCTGTATACATACCCGTTTGGCTCTCTATCGTTTCATCTATATCTAATGTATCAACTATATAATCCCCATACCGTTCCTGGACGTTTTCTATAAAGCTTTCATTTGATATACCATCTAGATATACATAAAAGGTTGTGCCTTTATAATCTGGATGTACCTGCTGCATTCCATCCCTCGTCAATGCGGCTACCCATCCTAAATTACTAATCGATTGACTGAGGCCGGTTACTAGAAAAGTGGCTTTTCCAGTCCCATATTCCACTTCAACCGTATCCCCGACCCCCTTATCAATCTGTTCTGATACCATCCAGGAGATGGATATTTCATTTTCATATTTCGGCTGACGACCTTCATAGACGCTGTCATTCTCCAACTGGTCATAATCCTCCGTAACATTCGTATCTACAATATAACCATCAATTTTAGTACCGATTAATTCCAGTCTATTCACTTTCCTTACTTGCTCCATTTCTTGGATGCCATTCAAAAGCTCTCTTGTATCTGCATTCGACTTAACAAACATCATCACATTTGCCGGTTCTGTGTTGAACAAATCGACAAATGCGGTTTTGTCTGAAGCAATGTTGTAATAAAGCACCAGTGAAAAAACAGAGGCAAAAGTTAATGCAGTGATAATGAAAAGAATCATAATGTTCTGTTTTGCATGCATCACCATCGATTTAATGGCAAGCAGGAAATGAAGCCCGCCTCCCGTATTCTCCAACGGAAAGTGGTTTTTTCGAAAACTGTGGGTGTGGATGCCTCCACGAAGCGCCATAATAGGCTGGATGTTTCGGACACGCAAGGCGGAAATGAAGGTAACAATGACTACACAAAAGACTACAATGAAGACATTCACTACATTAATAATCATATCGAACTTCTGATGCCATATTAATCCGGATAAAGAAGAAATAATGCCTCCGATGAACGGCATCAGACAGTATGACAAGGCAACCCCTACAATACTTGCACTCAAAGCGATCAAACCAAACTGGTAAATCATCGACGATAGAATTTGCCTGCCTGTATAGCCAATTGCTTTAAGAACGCCTATGTTCGTCATCCCGTCTTCAATACTATTTGACACACGGTACTTAATGACGATGAGTGACACAAGCACGATAATGGCCGCGAAAGCAACTAATATCACTGCTATGATGTTAATGGTTAATGTACTCACATTCTTCACCATTCCAAAGCTCAAACCCCACATATAGGAATCGCTTTCATCTACTGTCGATTGGGGAAATTCCTTCGTAAAATCATTTAGTAACTTTGTAGACTGTGTTTTATCCTCCATCACAGCAGAGATGGCCCAACCCTCTGTTAGTTTGTCTAGCTCATCAGCCAATGTTTGATACGGCGCTTCCGGCAACATGAATTTCATAATTCCAACGTTCGTCGTACCCATCATGGTCGTTTCGAAGAATCCAGCAATCCGATAATCATAGCGCTTGTTTTGATAATAAAAGGTAAAGTCTTCACCTAACTCGTAGCCACCATTTGTTTTAAAAATGTAGGGGATGAAAATATCATCGGCACTAGAAGTATCCAGCTTTTCAACCAGCTTCAACTCCCCAATGTCGCGATGGTCATCTGCATTGAAAATGGCTGTATTACTTGTTAATTCACTATTGCCATAATCAAATTTGGCGGTGTTCATGATGATGACCTCTTCTGCTTCTACCTCCGTCACCCCAGGATAGCTCGTGATGAATTCTTTATAATTTGAATTATAGGTAGCATCACTCATCAGGATGATTGCGTGGGGGTCTCTTAATTTTTCCGCTTTACTATCAAAGAATGGATTAATTTGGGTAATAACCATTAAGCCCATATTCAAAAGCAACGCGGCAACTAAAATGAATATAAATAAAGAAGCTGTTGCAGATTTACTCTTTCTAATATTAGCAATCGCTAAATTCATGATCTTCACCCTACCACCCCATTTCTGTAAGGAAAGATCTAAGCCGTTCATGCCGCTCGATATTCTCCTTTTCACTGTACACACCTAACTGCAGGTCACCGCAAATGACGCCATCCCGTAGATATAAAATTCGGTTCCCGCGCAGGGCAGTTTTCATCTCATGCGTGACCATGACGATGCTTTGCCCGTTACCGTTTACATTTGTGAATACATCCAGCACATTATCACTAGATGCCGAGTTTAATGCACCGGTTGGTTCATCTGCAAAAAGGATTCTCGGATTGTTAATCAATGCTCTAACAATCCCTACTCGCTGGGCCTCACCGCCGGAAAGCTGCGTCGGGAATTTAGTCCATGAAATTTCATCGATTCCTACCTGTTGCAGGAGTCCCTTCGCATTTTTAACGACTTCACGCTTATTCTTATTTACTAAAAGACCGCTTGCCAGCACATTATCGAGTACACTCATATTATCCAGCAAATAAATTTGCTGGAATACAAAGCCGCAATTGTTCCTTCTGAATATTGCCAGTTGGTCATTGTTCAATTCGGCTAAATTCTTCCCGTCAAAATCGATTTCGCCTAATGTCGGCTTATCCATCCCGCTGATTGCATAAAGCAGCGTGGACTTCCCGGATCCCGAACTGCCCATTATGACGGTGAAATCCCCTTCCATTAAACTGATATCGAGATTTTTTAAAACATGCTGTTGAAACCCGCCGCTCGAAAAGGTTTTACATAACTTTTCCGTCCTAATAATTGTTTTTGTCATGCTTTT
>JBJEFP010000340.1:0-3471 GCA_051874195.1 Lysinibacillus sp.
AAGTTGTCCATTACTGCACGAAGATTGTCTATTATCCCAGAGCAAACACAAACAGATAGCTGGCTCCCCTATTTTTGCACGACCGGATCCGGATAGTCGAAGCCCTTCGTATCCACTTCAACCGTTTTCATTTGCTGATCTTCCAGCGGCTTGTCCCTACTGTCCCGTTCGACGGCGACAATAGCATCCACCGTCTCCATTCCTTCAATCACTTTTCCGAATGCAGCATAGTCCCCGTCAAGGTTCGCCGATTCCTCTACCATGATAAAGAACTGGGAGCCCGCTGAATCAGGATCCTGTGCACGTGCCATCGAAATGACGCCGCGCTCATGCTTCAGGTTATTTTCAAAGCCATTTGAAGTAAACTCCCCTTCAATTGTATAGTCCGGCCCGCCCGAACCGTTCCCTGCTGGGTCTCCCCCTTGAATCATGAAGCCTGGAATCACGCGATGGAATATAAGCCCATCGTAATACCCCTCTTCCACTAGCGAAATGAAATTCGCCACCGTATTCGGCGCTGTGGAAGGATCAAGCTCAATCACAATCTTTTCATCATTCGCCATCGTAATCGTCACAACCGGCTTTTCTTTCACCTCAGTTGCGTAGTTGACCTGCTTTTCTGTTTCCTTTGCCGCATTGTCATCTTTTGACGTCCCGCACCCCGCCAGCACAATTGAAACTAGCGCCAGCAGGCTGAAGACAGCATACATTCTTTTTGATTGTCTAAACATATGTTGTTCAACTCCTTTATGTCATCACCTTCTGATTATATAGTTGGAAGCCGGCAATCGGCAATCACCAGAAAAGGTGTTAGATAAAAATGAGCCAGTTCTTTATTACATAGCCTTTGATGAATGAACCCCTTCCCCTTCATATAATGATACAAAAACGACAGGAGCTGATTGCTTGAGCAAATTTCAGCCGGAAAGACTTTCTGTGGAATATCGGGATGGTGTAACTGCAACAGCACCTATTTTCCCACGGTGCTACACACTCACGCACTCTGATACAACAGGACAATTATTTTTAACGCTCGGCACTCAATTCGCATGGGATAAACTCAATTCTACGAGAGATGAGGTACTGGGCACCTGGGCGCCAAATGGAACTTCCTTTTGTGCTTATGTATATATAGACCAAGGGGAGTACCCCGAAAATGCCGCTGCCAGACGAAATGATATTTTCAGACGTGAATTACCGCTTGCCTTAACCGCCATCCGGTACGGCGACGGGGCTTTATTCGCCATCTATCCCCAGCTAGATCAAGCGCCAATCATCATACACTTCATGTCCGCCCACCCCCAGTTTGCCAGGCAGGAAAATTGGGGAGCGTTTCGCAATTTTTCCTTCTAAACAATCCTTACAATAAAAGTGTCCACTTCCACCTCACGCATTGTATAATTTAGGAAACCGAAACAGTAGGAGAGGATGCTTTTGTTTTTTCTGCAGATGTCAGGATTCCCCGGGTCGGGCAAATCGACGTTGGCCAGGGCCATTTCAAAGGAGTGCAACGCTATTATCGTCGATCATGATATCATAAAGTCCGCCTTGCTCGAATCGATGGCTGAACATCAGCTGGACCCTTCTGCTTCAGGGAAAATCGGCTATTCCATCGACTGGTCGTTAGTCGACTTTTACTTATCACAAGGCTTCCCCGTCATTTTGGATAGTCCCTGCCTGTATAGGGAAATGGTTGATAAAGGACTGGCACTAAGCAAAAAATACAAGGTCAACTACAAGTATGTAGAGTGCATCGCTCTGGATATTGATATCGTGAACAAACGATTGCAGGAACGAAGTAAGATGGCAAGCCAAATCTCTGCTATTTCCTCAGAAGAAGTGTTTTATAAGACGATTGAAAACAGTGCTAAGCCTGAAGAAATGATGATCCTACAAGTAAATACATTACAGTCGTTGGAGGAATATATAGGGGCGGTCATGAATTACGTGAAAGGATAAGTGACTATGGAGAAAACAAACATGTACACTTATATTGCGTTTGATGGCAACGACGATTTCCCACTAGAGGTTGTAACCAATCGTCTTAATGTCCAGCCGACACAGACATGGAAAGTCGGAGATAGAATAGCACCCGACCACCCAACCAACAAAAGAGAAAGAACTTATACCGTCTGGAAATATGAAATCGGGAAAGAAACGTTGGATGCAGATGATGTTTTATGTCCCCTTTTAGAGGTGTTTCAAGAAAAAACGCATACTATTAATGAGTTGAAAGAAGAATTGAACGTGGATGTACTGCTATATCTGGTCATCAACATCCACGACGGCTATACCCCCGGACTATTCATCCACCCTGAGTTCAGCCAATTCGCCGTAGCAATCGATGCTGGTCTGGATATCGATATGTACGCATTTTCCTACAGCGAACCTGAAGAATGAGCGGAACTGTTTCATTCATGATAAAAAGCCAATTCAAAATTTTTGAATTGGCTTTCGCTTTGATTAACGCCTATGCATGCATCGGCTTAATATTTGATGATGGTTCTACCTAGATGCTCGCCATTTTTGACTGCCTCAATCGTTTCCGGCAGCTCCTGAAGGGCAATTTCTTTCGTGAATGCTGTATCACAGATATTCCATTCGCCGGCCATCTTTTGCCAAATAGCCGGGCGTTCTTCGATTGGTACATTCACTGAATCGATCCCTAATACATTGACCCCTCTAAGGATAAACGGCAATACATTTGTCGATAACTTTACGCCGCCTGCATTCCCACACATGGACATGCTGCCGCCATAGTGGATTTGAGGCAGTAGCGCAGCCGCCACATCGCCGCCTACCGTATCTACCACATAATGATATTTCGCTTTGCTTAGCGGCTTTTTGCTGTCGAGTTCCGATGCAAAAACAACTTCCGTTGCCCCTAAGGATTTTGCCACTTCCACTTGATAGTCTTTGCGAACGAGGGCTGCAAGATTTTTGTAGCCGAGCTTGGATAAAATCTGCAGGGCGATGCTTCCTACACCACCAGTTGAACCAGTAACGAGGATGTGCGGCTCGCTGTCAACTGACATGCCGTTTTTCTGTAATGCGAGTATAGATAAGGCCGCTGTGAAGCCAGCCGTACCAAATACCATTGCATCTTTTAACGTAAGGCCTTCTGGTAAGGGAACGATCCATTCAGCTGGAATTCTCGCATACTCGGCAAATCCCCCAGTATGGCTGACGCCTGTGCCAAAGCCTGTAACAATCACTTCTTGTCCTTCTGAAAACTGTTCGTTGGAAGAACGAACAACCGTACCGCTCAAATCAATCCCCGGAATCATCGGATAATTTCTGATTACGCCGCCATTTGTTTGAACAGCCAGCATATCTTTATAGTTGACGGAGGAATACGAAACCTTAATTACAACCTCTCCTTCCGACAAGTCAGAAAGAGATACATCTTCCAGTTTATACGTTACTTCTTCGTTTTCTTTTCTTACAACAATTGCTTTAAATGAGTCCATG
>JBJEFP010000341.1:0-28842 GCA_051874195.1 Lysinibacillus sp.
AAAATAGCCGCATTCTAAGTATCCGCCTGCAGGTGATGAACCCGTTGGCAATCATCGACGACTTACGGAAAGATGGGTTCGATGTTCTATGGCCGAACCTGCCTGGAATCAAGTTATGAAAAATGCCGTATTCATTTATTCACCAGACCAGCTCGGCTATAAATTTTCAGACACACACCCGTTTAACCATAAGCGCTTACTCCTAACTATGGATTTACTCAAAACCATCGGCGCCCTTTCAGACGATGATATCGTCCCGGCTCGTATGGCGACCGACGAAGAAATCGCCCTTGCCCATGATCCGCAATACATCGACATTGTCAAAAAAGCGGGTCACGGGGAATTGACACCCCAACAAGGTGAATCTTATGGCATTGGGACAGAGGACACACCGATATTTGAAAATATGCATGAGGCAAGTGCTCTGCTCGTAGGTGGTACATTACAGGCAGTCGACCAGGTGCTTCAGGGAAAAGCGCGCCATGCCCTTAACCTGGGAGGCGGGCTCCATCATGGATTCAGGGGGCGTGCATCCGGCTTCTGCATCTACAATGACAGCAGCGTGGCCATTCGCTATATGCAGGAAAAGTACGGTCTTCGTGTACTGTATGTCGATACGGATGCGCATCATGGAGATGGCGTCCAGTGGGCCTTTTACGATGACCCGAACGTCTGTACATTATCCATCCATGAAACAGGCCGCTATCTTTTCCCCGGCACCGGCAATATTACAGAGCGTGGAAACGGCGAAGGCTATGGGACATCCTTCAACTTCCCGATCGATGCATTCACGGAGGACGAGAGCTTTCTCAAAATCTATGAAGCTTCCATGAGAGAAGTATTTGAATTTTTCAAACCGGATGTCGTACTCACGCAGAATGGTGCTGACGCCCATTATTTCGACCCGCTGACGCATCTTTATGGAACGATGAATATCTATCGGGAAATCCCGAAGCTTGCCCATAAGCTTGCCCATGAATACTGTGGCGGCCGCTGGATTGCTGTAGGCGGAGGCGGATACGATATCTGGCGTGTCGTGCCGCGTGCATGGTCCCATATATGGGTGGAAATGGCGGATCACCAGCATCCTACAGGTCCTCTGCCTCAGGAATGGCTTGATCGCTGGCAGGCTGAATCACCTGTCCCCTTCATCCCTACATGGGAGGATCCGGTTCCTTTATATGAACCCATTCCTCGGAAGGCGGAGATTGAAGAAAAGAATGCCCAAATGCTCACAAAGGCATTACATATGATCCGCAATGAAAAAAGATAATCTTCCACATCCGGAGGCCGAGTGACCACTTTTATCTTCAAAAAGTGGTCACTTTTTATGCGACTATGCGTGTCGAAAGCATGGTAACATTTTAGTGGATACATAATGAATGGGAGGTACATTTTATGTACAAACATATTTTAGTCGCAGTAGACGGTTCGGATAATTCATTGCGTGCCATGGAGGATGCCATCAAGGTCGCTTCTGCTGGATCAAAGATTGAAGTCTTATATGTAGCCTCTACCGACCATCTCGCTTCGAAAATCCTACAGGCGGGATCATTGGATGAAGTGGATAAGGAAAACCGCCGGAAAATCGCCCGTGAGGAGGATGTCTTGAAAGCCTCCGGGATTCCCTATAGCGTAATGATTGAACACGGAGAGCCTAGCAAGACAATTGTCAGGTATGTAAATGACAGCGAGACCGACCTGGTCGTCATGGGCTGCCGCGGCTTGACTGCCATGCAGGAAATGGTGTTCGGCAGCGTCAGCTCCTATGTCATGAAGCACGTCGATTGTTCCTGCCTTCTAGTAAAATGACCTAGGCTTTTCATAAATATAAACAGACACAGCCCGACTAATGGGCTGTGTCTGTTCTTTTAAGCAGGTATTCATTTAACGACAAAAGCTGCCCGTAGCAGACGCTTCATGGGTAACCTTTCCTAATGCCGGGGAAGAACATGAACAGTCCCTTGGAAGATACCTGCACGGCCTACCATTTCACCGAAGCGCGCATCTCGATCCGGTGCGGCAAAATGACGCTCTGCTGCTCCACTGCTTCCTTGTTCATCAGCTTTGTGAGCAGACGCATGGCAACAGCTCCGATATCATATAGCGGAAGCACAACGCTTGATAATTGTGGCCTTACCATACGGGCTAACTTTGAATTTTCAAAGCTAATCACTTCAATATCGTTCGGGACGTGCTTTCCTGTATCCTGTGCACCATGAATGATGCCGATTGCCAGTTCATCACTTCCCGCAAAAAAAGCAGTCGGTGCCTCCTCTAGGCGGCTCAGCTCTTCGTATGCAGCAATGCCGCTATCATATGTCCCCTCTTCGGGCACAATCAGCGATTCATCCACCTGCAGTCCTTCGTCTTCCAGCGCCTTTTTATAGGCAGAAAGTTTATATTGATTAACGGTATAGGTTTCCGGACCTGAGACGAATGCAATTCTTTTATGACCGTTATCAATCAGCACCTTGACAGCCTCATATGCCGCCTCGAAATAATCGATGTTGACGGAAGCCACTTCCTCCAGTTCATCCACCGACCCTGCCAAAACGATTGGTACAGGGGAATGTTTGATCGAAGAATGGATCTTTTCTGTTACTTTATCGCTCATCAGGACAATGCCGTCCACTTGTTTACCAAGCATTGTATCTAAAAGTGTCAGTTCTTTTCCCTCATGCTGGTCAGAATTTGCCAGGATAATATTATAGCGGTACATTGTAGCAATATCTTCAATTCCCCGCGCCAATTCAGCATACAAATTATTTGAAATGTCGGGAATAATGACACCTACAGTCGTTGTTTTCTTACTCGCCAGACCGCGTGCTACCGCATTTGGCCGGTATTCTAATCGTTCAATTACTTCAAGCACTTTCTTGCGCGTCGCCGGTTTGACGTTCTGATTGCCGTTGACGACCCGGGATACAGTTGCCATAGATACATTTGCTTCGCGTGCTACATCATAAATTGTGACAGTCAATGCATTTGCCCCCTTTAATCTCTTTTTATGTCCATCATACGATAATTTTCTGAACGTTTTCAATAAAAAGAGAGATTTCAACTGAATAATAAGTAATTTACTTGGTTTTTTCTCCAAAAATAACAGCCCGCTCCGCCATAAAGCGAAACGAGCCGTAAATTTATGCTTTTACTTCATACTGCTTCATGAACTTCAAAATTTCCTCGTAGAATGCATCGAATGTAGGAATGTCCATTTGCTGCTGCTGATCCGATAATGCGATGGATGGATCAGGATGGACCTCTGCCATCACTCCGTCCGCGCCGATTGCGATTGCTGCCTTTGCACATGGCAGCAGCAGATCCCGGCGGCCTGTCGAGTGGGTTACGTCCACCATGACTGGCAGATGCGTTTCCTGCTTGAGAATAGGTACTGCAGAAATATCAAGCGTATTGCGCGTCGCTTTTTCATAAGTGCGGATACCGCGTTCGCAAAGGATGATGTTTTCATTTCCTTTGGACATGATGTACTCGGCGGCATGGATGAATTCATCAATCGTTGCAGCCAGTCCACGCTTTAACAGAACAGGCTTATTTGTTGCGCCCGCTGCTTTTAACAGCTCAAAGTTTTGCATGTTGCGTGCACCGATTTGAATAACATCGATGTAGTCAAGTGCCGTCTCTAAATCAGCAGGTGTGACGATTTCCGTGATGACACCAAGTCCGTACTCGTCTGACACTTGCTTTAAAATCTTCAATCCTTCTAGTCCAAGACCCTGGAAATCATATGGAGATGTACGTGGCTTGTATGCTCCGCCGCGGATCAGCTTCAATCCCTTCTCCTGGATGGATGCCGCTACTGCCGCAACCTGCTCGTATGATTCAACTGCACATGGGCCGAATACGAATGACGGCGCCCCTGCACCTATTAGTTCGCCATTTACATTAATGACAGTATCTTCTGACTTCTCTTTGCGGGAAACGAGCAATTCCTTCTTTTTCTCCGCTTCTAGCTGCTTCAGCGCCGTTTTGAAAATTTGTTTGAAAATATAATCTACCGTCATTTGATTCAAAGGACCGGTGTTGTGTTTTTTAATCAGGTCAAGCATGTGGCGTTCGCGTAGAGGATCATAACGGTTCACACCTTGCTTTTCTTTAATCTTGCCGATTTCGTTTACTACTTCTGCACGCTCATTGACCAAGCGTAGAATTTCTAGGTTCAGTTCATCGATGCGACTGCGTAAACCTTCCAACTCGTTATGACTCATGTTTGTTTCTCCTCTCCCCTGTACCCTGCTCTTTCAGAACGCTGAAATGTATGATACATTTTAAAATAATAACCTTATTATAATCAACAAACGTGAGAATGTCACGTCTTTTTAATTTAGCGCTTCAACTCATTAAAGTGAACTTGATTATAGCAAGAAAGGAAGCGGTTTCAGTGTCAGAAAAATTGTTTGCACTAGATATCGGCACCCGTTCGGTCGTCGGCATCATTCTAGAAGCACAACAAGACCGGTTTCACGTTGCGGATATTTTAGTAAAAGAGCATAAGGAACGCGCAATGGTAGACGGTCAAATACATAATGTCCTGTATGTGGCGGAATTAATCAGCGAAATAAAGGCGGAGCTTGCAAAAAGGCACGGTCCCCTCAGGAAAGTAAGTGTCGCTGCGGCAGGCCGGGCGCTGAAAACGGAGCAGGCAAGCGTGACGATGAATATAAAAAGCCGTCCCATCTTTACGGAGGAAGACATCGCCCGCCTGGAGCTGCAGGCGGTACAGCAGGCGCAGGCGCAGCTTCTTCAGCACAAGGAGGATGTGAAGACGAGCCACTACTATTGCGTCGGCTATTCCGTTCTATACTATCGCTTGGATGGAGAGGAGATTGGCAGCCTGCTCGACCAGCAGGGAGACGAGGCCACGGTCGAAGTGATCGCCACGTTCCTCCCTCGTGTTGTAGTGGAATCTCTGCTCGCAGCGCTGAAGAGAGCCGATTTGGAGATGGAGGCCCTGACACTCGAACCGATTGCCGCCATCAATGTACTCATCCCGCCTACGATGCGGAGGCTGAATGTGGCCCTTGTAGATATCGGGGCTGGTACATCGGACATCGCCATCACGGATAAAGGCACCGTAATCGCCTATGGCATGGTGCCGACAGCCGGGGACGAAATTACGGAGGCACTGAGCGACCATTACCTGCTTGATTTCCCCGTAGCAGAGAAGGCAAAACGGCAGTTGCAGTCGGCAGAGAGCATAGCCATCCAGGACATTTTAGGCTTTGATGAATTCCATCCCCGTGAGGAAGTAGTCGCAGCCATCATGCCGGCCATCGAAAACTTGGCCACGGCCATCGGGAGGGAGATACTGCGGCTGAATAACCATGTGCCGCCTAAAGCGGTCATGCTTGTCGGCGGAGGCAGCTTGACGCCCAACCTGCCTGAAGAGCTCTGCAAGGTACTGAATCTGCCCCCAAACCGTGTGGCGGTGCGGGGCATCGATGCCATCCAGAACTTGACGAGGGAAGAATCCATTCCGGTTACACCGGAACTTGTCACACCAATCGGTATTGCGATTGCGGCGAAGAAGGCGCCCATCCAATATATGAGCCTGACTGTAAACGAACAGGTCGTGCGTCTATTCGAGCTGAAGGAGATGACTGTAGCCGATGCCTTCCTGGCGGCAAACATCCGTGCCAAGCAATTATATGGTAAACCGGGACATGGCCTATCACTGACGGTGAACGGACAGGACATCATCATACCTGGCGGGCATGGCCAACCGGCGGGCATCTTCGTCAACGGCGAGCCAGCCTCCACGAAAACGGTCATAAAAAGCGGAGATGCCATCACGCTTATAGAAGGCAGGGACGGGGAGCCTGCAGTTGCAACCGTGCAGGATATCATTGACGACGTATCGACCTTGTCAGTGACGATCCAGGACATGCTATATAGCATCGAGCCTAAAGTTCTGGTAAATGGCAAGCCAGCTTCACTGGGACATGTCCTTGAGGACCGGGATGTCCTTACGTTCGAGGTAGCCACAACGATTGAAGATGCATTCACCTATACACATAACAGCGAATACTTACATAAGCTGGGCCCCTTCCTCGTACAGGTGGACGGTAAGCCGACCGTGCTGCCGCAATTTTCCTCTCAGCTACTGTTGAATGGAAGACCGGCAAAGCCGCACTATCCTGTTCAAAACGGGGACGCCCTAACGTTCCAGGAGGCAGACCTGCCGACCGCGCAGCAAGTGGCAAATGCACTGGGTGTGGTGCTTGAGGAACGCATTGTCGTCACTTTCCAGCAGGAGCATGTCGAACTATCGAAAGCGACGAGAGAGATGGTTGTGAACGGGACTGTCGTACAGGCTCATACAACCGTGCCTAATGGTGCTACGGTTCAATTGAGGCAAAAGGATGCTAGCAGGTGGATCTACCAGGATGTATTCCGCTTTTCAAACTGGCAGCTGCCGAGGAATTTCAAGGGCCATTTCCGCATCCTGCGAAACGGCAAGCCTTCCAGCTTTGATGCAGAAATCTTCGGTGGGGACAGCCTGGAAATCCAACTGGTTGAACAGCAGGAGCAAAGACAATAAAAATAGAAGGCTGCCCCGGCGAATAGTGCCGGGGCAGCCTTCTATTTTTTTAAATGGATGATGGACGAGCGGAGTTGGATACGTTGTTGCCTTCTAGAGCATCTTCCAACAGCTCTTCCTCTGTATCCCGTTTCGCTATTTCTTCGATTCCATCCGTCATATCTCCAACCGCTACGTTATCCAGCGGCTCTTCCCCTTCCGAGGAGACGGTGCCGTCATCGAAAACAGTCGGCGCTTTTGAGGATTTCGATTTTACCTTGTCGACCAATTGAGTGGATTGCTCCTTCAATTGCTGGGACAATTGCGTTGTTTTCTCCTTCGCCGTCGAGGAAAGCTCCATACTCTTGTCCTTCAAGCTGACCGCCTGATGCGCTACATCGTCTCGCAGCTCTCGTCCCGTCTTCGGTGCCAGTAGAAGTCCTGCCGCTGCGCCGACGATTCCGCCTACCAATGCACCGATGACAAAGTCCTTGATATTGACAGTCTCCTCCTCGCCGTAGACCGTTCTGTTGCTATCTACATAATATACTTGAGGCAAATTGTTTGATGAGTTTTGATTCGTCATACATAACACCCTCTTTTCATTATTTTTTCTTCACTTGCACAGGCTCTGTCGCATCCACTACAGTCACATCTTGATTGATTATTTTGCGCTGTTTCCACTTGTCTGCGATTCCCATTGCCACATTGCTCCATTGCACTACTTGTGCAATCTTTTCTTCATTACGCTCAACCTCTTTTGATACGGTCGACGTAATACGCTGTACAGAAGTATTTAATCCGTTTACAGAATCACCGATTCCTTTAACGGCTGTCACTACGGAATTTAACTTTTCGGATTTTTGTGAAATGTCATCCGCCAATGAATTTGTTTTTGTCAGAAGAGTGGTTGTCTCACGTGTAATCCCTTCCATTTGTCCTTCAATGCCGGCTACTGTCGACGCGATGTTGTTCAAGGTGTTCTTTAGCGAGAATAACGTCATGCCGACGCTGATGCATAACACTAAAAAACCGATTGCAGCGACTAATGCTGCGATATACAGTACTACTTCCATGTGATGACCTCCTATATATAGTTATCTTTTATGTTCGACAAAATATAAAGAAATCCTGCATCCCTTATGAAAAAACAGCTCATCCTCGGATAAAGAATAAGCTGTTCAAGCTGTTTGTTACATACTTACCTTGCTGTGAGAGATTTCAAACAGCTTGATCAGTTATGCACAACATTTATATTTTGTTTCACCCTTGTAAAAGCTGTTCAAACGCATCCTGGAATTTATGTACGTCTCCTGCGCCCATAAATAGGAATACGGCATCTTTGTGTGCCTGGAGTACGTCGATTGCGTCCACTTCCAGGATAGCACTGCCCTCGATCAAGTCTGCCAAATCATTGATTGTCAATTCGCCTGCCCGCTCTCGTGCAGAGCCGAAAATATCGCATAAATAGACGGCATCCGCCTCGGAAAGACTATCGGCAAAATTCTGCAGGAACGCCTGTGTACGAGAGAATGTATGTGGTTGGAAAACAGCTACAATTTCCCTGTCCGGGTATTTCTGGCGAGCTGCCTGCAACGTCGCCGAGATTTCTGTTGGATGATGTGCATAGTCATCTACCAATACATTGTTCCCCATTCTCGTTTCTGTAAAACGTCTCTTTACACCACCATATGTCTTCAACCGTTCTTCTACAAGTTCTGCCGGGATGCCTTCATACTGGCATAGGGAAATCACAGCAAGCGAATTCAATACGGCATGGTCGCCATAAAGCGGGATGAAGAATTTATGGTAGAAGGCGTTGCGTACATACACTTCGAATTCCGTACCTTCCGTCGTTTTCACTACATTGCGCGCCGCAAAGTCATTTTCCGCCCCGAAGCCGTAATATACAACGGGTACATTCGCCTGGATGTGCTGCAAGTGTTCATCATCACCGCAAGCAATGATCGCTTTCTTCACTTGAAGGGCAAGCTCCTCAAATGCACTGTACACATCCTCGATATTTTTGAAGTAGTCCGGATGGTCGAAGTCGATGTTCGTCATCACGGCATAGTCCGGATGATACGCTAAAAAGTGGCGGCGATATTCACATGCCTCCATGACAAAATAAGAAGCATCCTTTTTCCCTGAACCGGTACCGTCTCCAATCAGGAAGGATGTAGGCATATGGCCTCCGATTACATGGCTCATCAATCCTGTTGTCGATGTTTTCCCATGTGCTCCCGTAATGGCGATCGATGTGTAGTTGCCGATGTAGTCACCTAAAAATTTATGATAACGAATGACCTCGACGCCCAATTCCCGGGCCCTAACCAGTTCCGGATGCTCATCCGGGAACGCATTGCCAGCAATTACAGTCATACCTGGTTCAATATTATTTGCATCGAATGGTTTGATTGCTATATTGCGCTCGCGTAGAGGCTCTTCTGTGAAATAATGTGTTTCTACGTCAGAGCCTTGTACCTGCTCTCCCGCATCAAAAAGAATTTGTGCCAATGGGCTCATACCGGAGCCTTTAATACCTGTAAAATGGTAAAGTGTCATGTTGAAACCTCCTAGGAGTCTAATGCTCCCGTTAAATAGTAGAGAAGTAAGCGAGGAGGCATTTACGCCTATTCGAGTGAGGGAACGGAAATCTTTCGACCCGCCGCACGCCAACATCTCGGGACGCAAAAACCTGTCCCTTACTCCTCATAGAATTGTTGTTATTTCCTGCTTACGAAAATGCCTGTTCCATTATAGCATTTCTCCCGGTGAACGCCACCTGAACAATCAATTAAATCCTTTCCATCATCTTATTCAAACATGGAAATGATGTCCGACTCGGTGATAAATACATCCCGCGGCTTACTGCCCTTCTGCTCGGAGACGAAGCCATGGCGCTCCAGCATATCTACAAGTCTGGCTGCACGATTGTAGCCAATCTTATAGCGGCGCTGGATGGAAGAGGTAGAAGCCGTGCCCTGCTCAAACACGTAGCGGCAGACCTCTTCGAACAATTCATCCTGCTCCTCGTCGACTTCCGCCTTTTTCAACAGTTCATCGTGCTCAAACATATAGTCCGGCTCTCCCTGGCTGCGGACGTAGGCGACGATATCCTCTATTTCATCGTCCGTCACGAATGTGCCCTGCAGACGGACGGGCGCCGGCATGCCATTACCTAAGTAAAGCATATCTCCCCGTCCCAGCAGCCTTTCTGCACCCTGCATATCTAGAATTGTACGCGAATCGACGGCGGATGATACCGCAAACGCAATGCGCGTCGGAATATTCGACTTGATGAGCCCCGTTATGACATCAACGGATGGCCGCTGTGTCGCTACGATCAGATGGATGCCGCACGCACGCGCCTTTTGGGCGATACGACAGATGGCTTCCTCTACATCGGCAGGCGACATCATCATCAGGTCAGCCAGCTCGTCAATGACGATTAAAATGTACGGCATCTTTTGTGCATATTGTCCGGCCTTTTCCGCCTGCTGATTGAAACGGGTAATGTCACGCACACCTGCATGCATGAAGAGCTGATAGCGTCTTTCCATTTCCTCGACAGCCCATTTCAAGGCGGCAGTCGCCGCCTTGACATCCGTGATGACCGGACTGACAAGGTGCGGAATGTGATTGAACGGGGCCAATTCCACCATTTTCGGATCGATCAGCATCAATTTCAGCTCATGCGGATCCGCCTTATAGAGAAGGCTGACGAGAATCGAGTTGATGCATACCGACTTCCCTGACCCCGTCGCTCCCGCAATCAGACCATGAGGCATTTTCCGTAGGTCGATCGTCACCGGCTGTCCGGTTAAATCAAGCCCCAGGGCCGCCTCAAGAGGAGACTCCGACGCTTGGAAGCCTTCACTGTCCGTCACTTCCGACAAGCGTACGGCACGTGATACGCGGTTGGGGATTTCGATACCGATGGAATGTTTCCCCGGAATCGGTGCATCGATTCGAATATCCCTTGCAGCAAGGGCCAGCTTGATGTCATCCGCCAAGCCGCGCACCTTGCTCACCTTTGTACCATGCGCCACCGTAATCTCAAATTGCGTAACAGCAGGCCCCTGTACAATCGACAAAATCTCCGCATCGATATGGAAATAGGAAAGGGCTGTAATCAGACGCTCTCCCTGCTCATCCATCCATGCCCAGTCCTCCGTTTTTTCTTCCGGAGGAGCCAGGAAGGATAGCGACGGTTTTTCATAATGGCGGCTGAATTTCGGCTCAGGCTGCTCTTCCGGTCCATTCTCTATGACAGTGTATGTCTGCCCGCTTTCCACAAGCGGTTCGTGCTTGATATCCGGCATGGGAATAGGCGCTTGCTTCGACTGTTCCTTGTCATCCTCTGCTACAGCCGGCTGTTCCTCCTGCTCCATTGCATGTGCAGGCTCCCCTGCTTCACTTGCTTGCGGCTGCTCCATTTCCGTCTGCATCACATGGACTTCTTGCAAATCGTCCGGCTCTTCCGCTTGTGACGCAAGTGGTTCATCTTCTTCTGTTACTTCTACAATATGCTCCATTACAGTAGCTGCCTCTTCTCTTTCAAGAACCGCTACTGCCGTTGTTGCATGTTCCATCGCCCTGCCCTCGTCCATGCTGACGGACGAAACCGAAAAATTCTCCGGTTTTTCGGAAGGAAATGCGGTTTCGGCGTGCTCCCCCTGTTCAACTTCCATCTTCTGTCCGTCGACCTTTTTGTTTTGAAGCTGCTCCTGGAGGATTTTTTTGGCAAGCAGTTTTTCCTTATCCGACTTCAGCATCAGCACATTGAACGGCAGGCGGCTGCCTGAAGGAGCGGACTTCGGCTCTTCCTTTTCGACCTGGACAAACTCATTCTGCTGTGCCTGCTCCACGTTCAATTGGCCGATATGGATGGTAGAGTTTTCAATCGTCAGATGCTTCACTTGAACTTCCGAAATCTGTTCTGACAAATCATCCGCCTCTTGCGGCATTGCCGATTGGACACAATCCTCTTCTGCAGGTGCCATCTCCGCGCTTGCCTGCGCCGTTTCTACAATTGCCGGAACATCATGTTCCTGATGGAGTGGCGGCTCCAATTCGACAGGATGCTCTTCTTCCTCCAGCGTGAAATCAATCGTTTTCGTATACGGTTCATCCAGCATGGTGTCATGCAGCTCTCCAGAAGCGGGCAATGCCTCCTCCTGCAAGTCATCCTGCAACGCAGCCTCCCTTATCTCCGGCTCCTTTTCAACTTTCAAGCGCTGTTCGAATTCCACAACATTTGATGATCGCTCAATTGAACTCTCCTCCATTTTGGAAAAGACAAGGACATCCTCTTCCACGGCAGCTTCGATATGCTTTTCCGCCATGAGCTGCTCGATTGGCTTCGGCTTTTGGAAGCCGTGGACAGGTGACGGTACCTCTGTCGGGACGAAGCGCTTCCTATTTTCCAACGGGTTGACGAATTCGCGATTGACCTCCTTGTCCTCCCGTACCGTTTTTTTCGGCGGCACTTTCTTTTCTTCTTTCGGCAGGGAAAGTTTGCGCGCTACTTTTGGCTGGCTTCGCAGGACATTCGAATGCCCTGTACGCTGCTGCCGCTGCTCAAGTAAATTCCGGATCCCCTGGATTTCCACATCATATACCTTTGAAGAGGAATGCTGCAGATGCTTAGGCAATTCGAGCGGTTTTTCCTCACTGGAGGATGCATGCACAGCCTGCGACCGGCGAGGCTGCTTCGGTGCCTGTGGGGCAATTTCCTCATCCGCAATCAACGGAAAGCGGAAGGAGGATTTCCTTTCCCTTGGCTGTTCTTCCTGCTCCTCCTCAAACTCTTCTTCCAAATATTCATCAGATGCATCATATTGTTCATTTTCATTATTAAATAATTCATTAAGCTTCTTTTTAAACCAGTTCATTTCATCTCACTTCTTTCTACATAAAGGCATAGCTCTTTCATTATAAAATAAATTTCGTGTTCACACCTCATAAAAACTGTGTTTACGAAAAAATACATAGAAGAGATCACTCTATTTTACATGCAGTTCAAACAATTTTTGGTATCAAAAACATATCATACCGAATATATAACAGAAAAAGCCGGCATGGAGTGAAAGTCCCCTTGCCGGCTTTACAGTTTATTGTACGGGAATTTGGAAGGCTGTGCCTACTTCAGCTGCCTCATCCAATACGAGGATGCCTTTTTCCTGAGGTGCATCCGGAATGGCCAATTCACGTGCTGAGCAAAGCATGCCGAATGAATCGACCCCGCGCAGATTTCCTTCCTTGATCAGCAACCCGGAAGGCATGACCGCACCGATTTTTGCCACGACTACTTTTTGTCCTGCCTCGACGTTCGGTGCACCGCAAACGATTTGCAGTGTTTCGTCGCCAACGTTCACTTTGCAGATGCTCAATTTATCCGCATTTGGATGCTTTTCCTTTTCCTCTACATATCCGATGACGAATTTCGGGGAGAAATCCACCTCCAGCGCAAGTTCCACATTATTTTCCTTCAGTGCCGCTTTCAGTTTGTCCACGAGTTCAGGCGTCACTTCCACGTTGCCTTGCACATCCAGCTCCATATATTTGCTTGCATTGAATAAATTGAAGCCCTTTACTTCACCTGTCGACTCTTCTTTCAATAAGGCGAAGTCACCTTGTTTCTCTACAACCGTCTTTTCGATTGCTTCTGTTGTCAATTGGACTAATAATACATCCCCTACATGCTCTCTGTTATACGCTACGTTCATTGTTCTTCTTGCTCCTTTGACACTTTGTTTTTCGCTAGAATGAAGATAGGTTCAAGCTCGCCGTCTTCATAGACGAAGGACAGCGACGTAATCGGCACAGTACCTACTGTAAAATAATGCATCGTAAGCTGTGCTAATACATCATAACCTACTTCCGAGCGAATATCACCTATAATCAGTACATCCTGATGTGGCACGGATACGGTCATATCGCCTTCAATCTTTTTCTGCATCTCCTTGAGGAAGCCATCATTCAAGATGCGGCTCGCGTCGTATCCATCGTTGTGGTTGATGAAGTAGAAGATGCTGCCGGCCACTTCGTCCTTCTTGTATTCCGTCGGCAGTTTTTTAACGGAGAAGCGTGCCGCCTCCCGTACCTGATCGGCTGTCACATTCAGCTTGCCGAGCATCGATTCATCAATCAGACGATAGGTCGTCCCCAGATCCAATGCGTAGAAAATGCGCGTTTCCGCCGTATGTTCCGTCGTTACAAAAGCATGCCCCTCTTTGGACGTCTGCGGAAAAGAGGTGGAGCGGATGATCGGATACACCTGTGCGAGCCCTTCAAAGCCTTCCTGCCGTTCACGCTCCATCGCCCGGAACGTCTGCTCGATTGTATAGATGACCTCATCGATGGCCGCCTCTTTTTTCTGCGTATATTTTGCGAGAATGTCAGGCAATGAAATGTCCATCCCCCGGCCAAGCTCCTTATGTTCGAGACGCACCTTGTCCTTTTCTTGATCGAATGTCCAATCGAACCGGTCTTCCCCTAGTCTTTTTTTCAGTTCTTCTACTAGCTGCGGTGATTTCAATGAGACCACTTCCTTACATAGAAATAACGGTCCACCATTGTGAACCGTTGTATTTAACACGTATTGTATCAAAAATTTGCCGTCTTGTACTAGGATTGCACTTGTACGGAGCGGACAATCTTCATCATCTCGGCCAGTTTTTCATCGATTCTCTTGTCTTCGGCAATCGTCGTCATCTTCACACCGCCGCTTGATACGACAAGCTCGTACTCTTTTTCACTATGTTCAATGACAGCCGTGAAGCCGAACGACTTCTCGAGCTCGAATGTCTTCTCTTCCACGATGTTCAAGTCTGCATCGTTCTTAAGAAGCTCATAATGCAGCCGGCTGTCTTCCGCTTCCACCGTATTGACGAACAGGATGAAGGAGTCCCTTCCTTTCGAGAAGATGTAGTTCATTTCATTGGCGCCCTTTTCCACTGAATAGCCGGCAGGCACATACACCTTGCTTTTACCGATTGTTGTCGTCGGCTCGGGTGATTCCGATTCAAACGTATCGGCTGCCAATGCCACGCCTTCCGTAATCTGCTCTTCCAATGTTTTGCCGCATCCCGCGAGCATAAGGGCAATTGCGCCCAACAATGCCAAATGAATCATTTTTCGATTCATGCTGTTACCTCACTTTTTTTATTTTTCAAACGATGATTCTTTTCCGCCCGACTTATATACACGGACGAGGATTTATATCTAACCGCGTTTCGAATGGTAGCGCACCTGTCCAATCAACAAGGCCACGATATGCTCAAACATGGCCTTGCGGTCGACCACTCCATCTGTGAATATGCCAATTGCCCCTGCATGCTGGCGGATATCCTTCGTGCGTGTGAATTCATCCATCACAGGGCCAAGTTCTTTTCCTGTACGGAGCTGCCCTGCTATCTCCTCCGGTAAGATGAAGGAGGCGCCTGAGCTTGAAATGACAGGGCCCCCCTTGATGGCAACCGCCCCCCAATTGCAGCAGTACATTGCACCATCCAATTCATAGACGCCGCCTTCTAGACCAAAGCTGAGATCGGCACCCGTCGCTTCCCTTGCATTGACGGCACGATTGATTGCACCTTGCCGTGTCTCCGCATCCGAAAAAGGCTGTTCCGATACACCGGAAGGTACACTCATATATTCATAAGCCACGGTTGCAAAGTAGTTGTTAGCAACTTCTTCTACCGCTGCTATTTTTGCTTTATTTTTTGTTCCGATTGCGATTCGCAGTGTGTCCAACTCCAATCAATCCCCCCTCAGCGGTATGGCATGCAGAGGTGGATTTATATACAATTTTAAATTATATCACCTTTTATAAAACGTGTGAAATAGAAAAAGGTGCTCTGACTGAGCACCTTGACCTATCTATACGTTGGCACGGATGGAATCGATTGTCGATTTATCCGCAGATTGTACCAGTTTCACAAGCAATTCCTTCGCCGCTGCATAGTCATCGACATGGATGATGGAAGCAGCAGTATGGATATAGCGTGAACAGATGCCGATGACCGCCGACGGGATGCCGTCGTTCGACGTATGGACACGCCCCGCATCCGTCCCGCCCGGCGATACGAAATATTGGTACGGGATGTCATTTGATTCCGCCGTATCGAGGATGAATTCGCGCATGCCGCGGTGCGTCACCATGGTGCGGTCAAAAATACGGAGCAGCGGCCCTTTTCCGAGCTGGCCGAATTGATTTTTATCACCGGATGTATCATTGGCCGGTGAAGCATCCAGCGCAAAGAACAAGTCAGGCTGGATCATATTTGCGGAAACCTGTGCCCCGCGCAAGCCGACCTCCTCCATGACATTGGCGCCTGAATAGAGGTGGCTTGCCACTTTCTCACCTTGCAGTTCCTTTAGCAATTCAATGGCGAGTCCGCATCCGTAGCGGTTGTCCCAGGCTTTCGCCATGATTTTTTTCGGATTTGCCATCGGTGTGAATGGACATACAGGAATGACAGACTGGCCTGGGCGTACGCCCATCTTCATTGCATCCTCTTTGTCATCTGCCCCGATGTCGATGAGCATGTTTTTGATATCCATCGGCTTCGCGCGTTCTGCGTCCGTTAAGAGATGGGGAGGAATGGATGCAATCACTCCTGGTATCTCCCGCTCTCCTGCATATACAGTAACACGCTGCGCAAGCATCACCTGGTTCCACCAGCCGCCCAGTGTCTGGAAGCGGAGCATGCCGTTTTCCGTAATCGACGTGACCATGAACGCCACTTCATCCATATGGCCTGCCACTAGAATTTTTGGCGCGTTTTCGTCTTCCGCCCGGCGCACCCCAAAAATGCCTCCTAGATTGTCCTGTACGATTTCATCCGAATATTTTTCCAGCTCCGTCCGCATAAAATTGCGCACTGCGCGTTCATTCCCCGGCGCACCCGGCAATTCCGTCAATGTCCGAAACATCTGTAATGTCTCTTGATTCATGCATACACCACTCCTTCTTAAATAATATGCCTCTTCCATTATAGCATGATTCCAGAATATTTCGCATTTCGAATCAAACAGGTATGACAAGAGAAAGTAGAATGGGTGCCCCCTCGCTTTTTACAACTTTTTTTATGTATGATAAAGTTAATAAGAGAAATAAAGGAGGGACTTACGATGAAATTACGTGATTTTATGTTGGGTGTAGTAACAGGATTGGCAGCAGCAGTCATCATTAAAGAAGTAACGGAAACAGTGTCGCCTTATAAATCGGCAAATGAAATCTTGGAAAATATCAAGGCTGATTTTAAAAAGGATTCGCCGATTGACGGCTCATGGATCTATATGAAAACCGAAAACTTCTCTAACGGTTTTACAGAGGTCCCTGTTTACCGGGGAGGAATTTCCCGCCTGAAAGATGGCGAGATGGAAACATACGAATTCGCAGCGGATGCACGCACAGGTGCCCTAGTGGATTTACAATTAGTGAACTGATATGCAGGGGCTGTCCAGAAAGCAGGAATTTTTCTGAACAGCCCCTTTTTCCTGATAACCAGCACCTATGAAGCATTACCCCTGCGCCCGCCGCATCAAGATGTCACCAGCCTCATTACAAAGAGAACGCTTCACCTGCCCCCTACCTCTACACCATTCGCTATAGCCCTATAATTCATTCATATACCATGACGAAATTGCCTTTATGAAAATCATATACGGTAAACGTCGTTTTCCTCTTAGCGGCCCCTTTATAGTAGAGAAAATGCAGTAAGGGAGGTTGCTTTCATGAATCGATACTATTTATCCATCCGTGGACTACTGGAGCATGCCGTTGAACGCTGGCCGGACAAGGAGGCCTTTTTTGATGATGAACGCCGGCTGTCGTACCGGGAACTGCTGCAGGAGGTCCGGCAGGCTGCTGCCGGACTGCAGGCCCTTGGTATCCAGAAAGGGGACCGGATCGGCATCTGCTTGCCGAATTGGCATGAGTTCGTCGTTCTTCAATTGGCTTCGGGCTTCATCGGTGCCGTTATCGTACCGATGAATACCCGCTATCGTCAGGATGAAGCTTCTTACATCATCGCAAATGCCGGCATCCGCATCGTATTCATCCCAGAAAGAATTGACCAGTTCAATACCTTCACCATGTATACAGGCCTTCAAGCCTATACAAAGGAGCTTGAGCAGGTCATCTGTGTCCGTTTCACTCAGCCAGGGTATTTATCTTACGAGGATTTGTTAGCAAAAGGGACCGAACCGTCCATCACCGATACCCCCATCGATGTGGAGAATGATATTTGCACCATCCTTTATACGTCCGGTACAACCGGACAGCCGAAGGGCGCCATGTTGACCCACAAGAATGTGGTGCACACGGCCTTCCTTACAGGGGAGGCACTCCGATGTTCGGATGACGACGTACTGCTCGTCCCCGTTCCCTTGTTCCATGTATTCGGGCTGGTTGCGAGCGTACTTACCTCCATCGCTTTTGGCATGCGCACGGTGCTGATGGAAACGTTCAAAGCAGAAAAGGCACTACAAATCATCGAGCAGGAACACATTACTGTTCATCACGGGGTTCCGACGATGTTCATCCTGGAGTTGAACCATCCGAACTTCGCCCGATATGACCTAACGACCCTGCGCACCGGCATCATTGCCGCAGCCCCTTGTCCTGTTGAAATCGTCAAGCGAATCAGGCAGGATATGGGTTGCAACATCGTCGTCGCCTACGGGCTGAGTGAAACATCCCCTACCCTCACTGTGACAGACTGGGATGCAGATGATGCCATTCGTTCCGAAACAGTCGGAAAGCCCTTGCCCGGGGCAAAAGTGCGAATTGTCGATATGGAGAACAATCCTCTACCGGCCAATATGGTGGGCGAAGTGGTCTGCCAGAGCTTTGGGGTCATGAAAGGCTACCACAATATGCCGGAGGAGACTGCCCGGGCGATTGATCCGGAGGGCTGGTTCCATACAGGCGACCTCGGGACAATCGACGAGGAAGGCCACCTGCGGATTGTCGGACGCATGAAGGAGATGATTATCCGTGGCGGCTACAACATCTATCCCCGTGAAGTGGAGGAAGTATTGTTTGCCCACCCCGCGGTTTTGGAAGCGGCCGTCGTCGGTTTGCCCGACACCGTCCTTGGGGAAATTTCGTGTGCGGCCGTCCGTTTGAAGGAAGAAGCTTCCCCCGAACAGCTGAAGGCCTATATCAGTGAACATATGGCCAAATATAAAGTACCCGATAAAATCATTATTTTAGAAAGCTTCCCGATGACGGCCAGTGGAAAAATTAAAAAAATCGAATTGCAGAACGTTTTGCGCGAACAGCTGCAGCCGGAATTGCGCTAGCTCCTTCCCTTCCTCCATATTGCCCATGAAGAGCTGTCCGGAAAGAAAAAACTTTCCAGACAGCTCTATCTTTCCCCAGAAATCCCCTTCCTCCAAATTATGACCCCTGCATTTTCATGAAGCGGACGATTTAAAGGCCTCCCTTATCATGTATGACTTTCCTCATTTGTTGCATTTTTCTATTATTGCTATAATTCCAAGAAAAGGGGATGAGCGATAAATGAAGAAACATAAACAAGAAAAATTGATCACTTTTTTCGAAAACCATCTGCGCGAGATGTCCCGCCAATTAATCCAATTGGATACGGAGGAAGAGGCGATCTCCTACGTGGCCCGTTCATTCCGCGAAAAGCTTTATGCCGATTGTGTCGGTATTTTCTCCATCAATGACGGCTCTATCCAGCTACATACGCATAGTGGGAATCCAGGTCGGCTAGGAGAGTCCTTCCCCCTGCCCCTCGACCAGAGCATGCAGGATTTTCTGGCGCGCAATGTCACCTCCATGGAACTCCGGAAATGTACCTTGGCTCAGCTTTTGCTAGGGCACGAGATGAAAACATGGTTCACGATGCCCCTGCAGGCCCATCATGACCATCTCGCCTTTTGCCTTGTCGGTTTTTACAACTTTACTCCTCTTTTAGACATGGACCACGCATTTGCCGAGTTTTCAAAAGATGTGACAGCCGTTTTGCAGAACGCCCGTCAAAAAAAGAAGCAGCAACGAAAGCTCCAAATGTTCGAATGGATACGGGAAAACACGTCGATTGCCGAACCGATTGAAAAGCATATCTACAATTTGACCGTGCGTACCGGGCAAATGACGGATGCGAGCAGTGCCTATGTCTACTTATACAATGAACAAACCCAGACGCTCATTTATCATCCGCCCGCCTACCAGACGGAGCCCGATATTCGGCATGTCTCAACAGTTCAAAATGATTTGCACCTTTATTTCCCCTACATTGGAAAAGAGGGCGCTTGTGAAATCTCCTTTGCACTCCACTATAATGGCAGATTGCTAGGTGTGCTGCATTTGACAAAGGATGAATCGGTTTTCACAGCCGAAGACAGGGCCCAGATTGAACTGCTGATTGAACAGGCGCTTGTTCTGTTGGAAAATGCCATGTTGTATCGCTCTGAGCAGGAAAATAATAATCGGATGCATGAGCTGCTCGAATACCAGCAGAAGCTCGTCAAGGAAACGGTAGAAGTGGACAATTTCAACGGCATCACGAAACTAGTAAGCTCCATGCTGCGCCGCAACGTCATTCTTTATAACCGCTTTTTCCAGCCCATCTCCCATCAGAGCCCTCTGCTGGCGGAAATCGATGAGGTAGGGAGTCTGGCCAAAAAGGAAGTCGCGGCGCAGCGGCGGGAGACGTTTACCATCGTCCATAACGGCTATTCCCACCTTTTTTGGGCCGTTCAAGGGAATGGGGACATCTTCGGATATTTGGCTCTCCGTTCTCCCGAGGATGAGCTCGATCCATTTGATATATTGACGATGGAATTGGCGCGGAATATTTGCTCCGTCCAATTCATCAAGCACCAGCTTGTCTTGGATGCAAATGAACAGATTAAAGAAAATTTCCTGTCCATTCTATTATCCAAGAAGAAGTTTCATAAGGAGGAGCTGATGCAATATGCGAGCAGCCTGCAGTTCGATTACACCATCCCTCATGAGGTGGCCGTCATCAAGCTTTCGGCTGATCGGCAGCAGCATGTCCTCATACAGCACCAGCAGATTTCCCACGTTTGGGATTATATCAGGCGCCAGCTGAATTCATATGGAAAATCGTACTTCCTCAGCTTCTACAAGCAGCGTGGCGTCCTGTTTGTACCGGTATCCCTACAACATGAGGCCCTTTATGGGTACATCGAGGGCTGGGCGAAGTCAATCGATCCGACGATTTCTGTCAAAATCGGCATTGGCCGGGTGGCAGAACAGTTAGAGCACTTCGCCTATAGCTATACACAGGCGATTCAAACCCTCCAGCTTCTAGAAAGCGGCTTTGTCACCCAAACAAGGGCCAAGTTCCAGGACCTCGGCTCCTATATGGTGCTGCACCATATCGAGGACCAGGAACTCATGACCATGTTCGTCGATGATCAAATCGGCAAGCTCATCCAATATAGCGAGAGGAAGAATCGCGACCTGTACAATACCCTGTACACCTTTCTGCAGTTCAATGGACATATCAAGCATACGGCAGAGGCTCTCTTCATCCACCGGAGCTCGCTTTTATATCGCATGGAAAAAATCACCGATATGCTGCAGGTGGATTTGGACGATGCAGAAACGCGCTTCAATTTGATGATGGCCTTCAAGCTCCATGCCATATTGGAAAGGAGGCTTTAAATTCCAAGGCTCCACTGGCGGACCGGCTAGTGGGGCCTTTTTTGCCGGCCCTCCCTTCCCTTCCTTTACGGTGTACAGAATTCACATCAGCCATTCCTACACGGCAGACGTATTTTTCACCCGTTTTCCATTGCTATACTCATTACAAATCCAATCAAATTTTTAAAGGAGCGATGGAACATGGTAATTCGTAAAGTAGGCGTAGTAGGTGCCGGTGCAATGGGTACGGGAATCGCCAATGTGATTGCATTAAACGGCTATGATGTGGTGCTGCGTGATTTGGACGAGGTGTATCTGCAAGCCTCCAGGAAACGGATGGATGACTTCATGTCGAAAAGTGTGGCAAAGGGCAAGATGTCCGAACATCAAAAGCAAGCGGCATTAGACCGCATTCATACGACGACGGAATTGAAGGACTTCCACGATGTGGATGTCGTAGTGGAGGCCGTCATTGAAAATCTGGACTTGAAGAAGGATGTATTTTCCCAATTAGATGAAATTGTCGGGGAGCATGTCATCTTGGCGACGAATACGTCCTCGATGTCCATTACAGAGATTGCCTCTTCGACGAAGCGCCCGGACCGGGTGGCAGGGCTCCATTTCTTCAACCCGGCGCAAATCATGAAGCTGGTCGAAATCGTCAGAGGCTATCAGACGAGCGACGAGACGGTGGAAGCATTGAAGGAATTTGCCGCCTCCATTCAGAAGGAATCCGTCGAAGTGAAAAAGGATTCGCCGGGCTTCATTGTCAACCGAATCATGATTCCGCAATTCATCGAGGCCATCAAACTGCTCGAGGAAGGGGTCGCTTCGGTGGAGGACATCGATAAGGCCGTGAAGCTGGGGCTCAATTATCCAATGGGGCCATTCGAGCTGCAGGATTTTGCAGGGGTGGATATCGGATACTTTGTAATGGAGTATTTCAAGGAAGAATTCAATAATACACAGTTCGCCCCGCCGTTGCTGCTGAAGCAGATGGTGCGCGCCGGGCAGCTTGGACGCAAGGCGGATGCCGGGTTCTATGACTATGCTCCGAAAAAGGAGGAGCAGCGCGTATGAGCACCCTTCACATTACCGTCGAGGCGGCAGTGGCTACTGTAGTCATCGATCGACCGCCGGTGAATCCGCTGAACTCCGAGGTGTTCGAGGCATTGTATGAAGCGTTCACCCAACTGAATCACGATGAAGAAGTACGTGCCATCATTTTGACGGGAGCCGGTGAAAAGGCATTTGTCGCCGGTGCGGATATTGCGGAGATGGCCGACGCCGACCTGCCCGACATTTTACAAATCACCGAATCTTCCCAGCGTGCCTTCGAGGCCATCGAAAACAGCAAAAAGCCTGTCATCGCTGCCATCAATGGCCTGGCTCTGGGTGGCGGCTTCGAGCTTGCTTTAGCCTGCGACCTGCGTATCGCATCCGAAAAGGCGAAGTTTGCTTTCCCTGAAGTCGGGCTCGGCATCATCCCGGGAGGAGGCGGCACACAGCGCATCCAGCGCATCGTCGGTCAAGGCACTGCAAAGCAATTATTGTACTTCGGGGATATGATCGACAGCCATCAAGCCCTGCAGTATCAGATTATCAATGCACTTACGCCCCCCGAGGAGCTCATGTCGACAGCCATCCAATGGGCGCAAAAGCTGGCACAAAAGCCGCCGATCGCACTGCAGCTTGTCAAGTCGGCGGTCCATGTTGGTGCCGATAGCGACCTTGCTTCCGGGCTGGCCTATGAAAGACAGTCATTCGCGGTTTCATTCTCCACTCAGGATAGCAAGGAAGGATTACAAGCCTTCATTGAAAAACGCAAGCCTGTATTTACTGGAAAATAGGAGGGGTTTTATATGACGGATGTTGTATTAGTGGCGGGTGCCCGGACGGCATTTGCTGAATTTGGAGGGAGCTTCAAGGATGTTTCAGCCATTGATTTGGCGGCATTTGCCGCCAAGGAGGCATTGATGCGTGCAGGCATAGAGGCGGAGCAAGTGGACGAAACGATTGTCGGCAACGTCATCCAGTCCAGTGCGGATGCTGTATTGCTGGCTCGGCATGTAGGATTGAAGTCAGGGGTGCGCCAGGATTCGACAGCGATGACCGTCAACCGTCTATGCGGTTCCGGGCTGCAGGCAATCATTAGCGCGGCTGAATCAATCAAGCTAGGCATCAATGAGGTCGTCCTTGCTGGTGGAACAGAAAACATGAGCCAGATTCCGCATGTCATTCGAGGGGCTCGGTGGGGCCTTGCGCTCGGCCAATCACCGATGAGCGACTATTTATGGGAGTCATTATACGATCCGATTGCCAAATGCAGCATGGCCATCACCGCTGAGAATCTGGCCAAAAAATACGGCATCACCCGCGAGGAAGTCGACACCTTCGCACTCCAAAGCCAGACCCGTGCGTTACGGGCAATGAGTGATGGCACCTTTGAAAAGGAAATTGTCCCCGTAGAGGTGAAAACGCGGAAAGGAACAGTTGCCGTTTCAAAGGACGAGCACCCACGGGAAACAACAATGGAGCAATTGGCAAAGCTCCCCGCCCGATTTGTGGAAAATGGGGTCGTGACCCCCGGAAATGCAAGTGGCATCAATGATGGTGCCGCCATGGTCGTCGTAACGAGCGCCGACTACGCAAAAGCCCGCGGGCTGAAGCCCCTTGCCAAGCTCGTCAGCTATGCCAATGTCGGGGTGGACCCGACCATCATGGGAATCGGACCTGTCCCTGCCATCCAAAAGGCGTTGGCACTGGCGGAGTTGACGATTGCCGATTTAGATTTGATTGAAATCAACGAAGCGTTCGCTGCTCAATATTTAGCATGTCAACGGGAACTCGGCTTTTCCGATGAGATCGGCAACGTCAACGGAGGAGCGGTCGCATTGGGCCACCCACTCGGAGCAAGCGGCGCACGCATTGCCTTATCCCTCGCCTACGAGCTCCAAAAGCGTAAGGGCAAATTCGGTGCAACAGCCCTCTGTATCGGTGGCGGACAAGGCATTGCTGCTATCTGGGAAGCGTTGTAGGAGGTGGGAAAATGATTTCATATGAATTCACCGTACGCTGGGGAGACACTGATGCGGCAGGAATCGTATTTTTTCCTAACTTTTATAAATGGATGGATGAGGCTTCCCACGAGCTTCTCCGGAAAACCGGGAAATCGTCCTGGGCCCTATTCAACGAGGAACACAAAAGCATCCCTTTGCTCGAGGCTCACTGTCAGTTTTACAAACCTCTTTTATTCGAGGATCATGTAACAATTGAAACGACCGTCGAGCACATCGCCAATAAAACATTTAAACTCATCCATACCTTCAAGCGACAAAACGAGGTCGTCGCCCAAGGCTACACAGTGCGTGCCTGGACATCCTTCCTCGGAAAACCGAAGGCGATTCCCATTCCTGATGACGTACGGCAAAATTTTGAGCAATTGATGGTGAAAGGAGAACTGGTCAATGATTACAAAGGTTAAAGACTATACACGTTTTTTGACGAACCCCACTCCACTCCCCGACGTATTTACGCTTGAACAATTGAGCGATGAGCATGTGATGCTGCAAAAGACAGCCGAAAAATATGTCCGGCAGGATGTATGGCCTGTCCTTCCGGCAATCGAGCAGAAAAACTTTGACGAAACGAAAAAGGCCATGCTCAAGGCAGGCGAGCTCGGGTTAATCGGTGCGGATATCGCCGAACAGGACGGTGGATTGGGGATGGGAAAAGTAAGCGCCGCCCTAATTGTTGAACAAATGGCAAAAGCCCGTTCTTTTTGCATCACCTTCAGCGGTCAAACAGGCATCGGTGCTTTGCCGATTGCTTATTTCGGGACGGAAGAGCAAAAGGAAAAGTACTTGCCGGCCCTGCTAAGCGGTGAGCATATCGCCGCCTATGCCTTGACCGAGCCGGCTGCCGGTACGGATGCACTCGGTATCCGTACCTCCGCCTCCCTCTCTCCTTGCGGCAGCCACTATATTGTAAACGGAGAGAAGCAATGGATTACGAATTCCGCCTTTGCTGACGTTTTCATCGTCTATGCCAAGGTCGATCACCAGCATTTCACGGCGTTCATCGTGGAGGCGCAGACGGAAGGTTTATCCACGAGCCAGGAAGAGCATAAGATGGGCCTGGACGGCTCCTCCACCCGATCCGTCATTCTGGACAATGTGAAGGTGCCTGTCGAAAATGTAATCGGTGAAGTGGGACGTGGACATATCATCGCCTTTAACGTTCTCAACTTCGGCCGGCATAAAATTGCGGCAAGCTCACTCGGCTCAGCCAAGCGCTCCATGGAATTAGCCATCAGCTACGGCAAGACAAGGCAACAATTCGGCAAGCCGCTCACAAGCTTCCCCCTGATAATGGAAAAAATAGCGCAAATGACGATATTATGCTATGCAGCCGAAAGTGCCGTTTACCGGACGGCCGGTGAGCTGGAAGAACGATTCAATCAGCCTTATGACGATATCGGCAAAATGATTGCCCATTTTGCGTTGCACTGTTCAATCAATAAGGTACTGGCGACGGAGGCACTCGACTCCATCGTGGATGAGGCGCTGCAAATCCATGGCGGCTACGGCTATATGCGTGAATACGAAATCGAGACCATCTACCGTGACTCACGCATCAACCGTATTTTCGAGGGCACGAACGAAATCAACCGTCTCTTGATTGCCCAAACCGTAGGCAAGCTCCCCATCCAGGAAATCGAGGAAATGGAGGAGGAGCCAGCATTCCAAAAGGAGATTCAAAAGCTGAACATTTTAAGAAAGCTCCTCAAGGAAATCCTCCAAGCTGCAGCTGAAGCCGACCGGGCCAATTTTGACAAGGAGCAGGAGCTGGGCGCTTTCATCGCTGATATCGTAACGGCCATTTATACGGTGGAAAGCATGCTTGTTCGGGCCATCCGATTCCCTTCAGCATGGAAAACCGCCTGCACGAAGGTGTATACGCATGAGCAGGCACAGCGGCTGGGCGTTCGTACATTAAATGCTATGAATCATATCGGCCACGAGCAGCAGCTCGCCCAATTAGCCGGTCTCTTGATCACCAGCCATTCCGAAAATCTGATTGAGCTGAAGCGGCAGATTGCCGAATCCGCCATTGAAAAGGAAGCCTATCCCATCTAAAAATGCACCTCCCTAGAAGGGAGGGCACTGAAAAACTTACGTTTTTTATAACGAAGTAGTTTTTCAAACAAAAACAAGGCACTTTCCATTCGATATTGGATGGAAAGTGCCTTGTTTCATTGTCTATTTCTCACTCTTTTTCATCTAGCAGCTTCAATATCCATTTGAGATTCTCTGTGAATATCGCCGCTGCATCTTGGATTTAAGCTGAAAATCAATCGAAATTCTTCTATAATAGAACCGAATAAACCTTCCAGCATATAGTGCCAACCAGCTGTGATGATGGAGCTGGGAAGGAAAAAAGGCGCTACTACTGCCGTTCCATACGGGAAAACACAGGAGTTCTTCTGCCCGCTCTTCATTTTTGACCCCTTGTCGTGCCGGATGGCGAAAATTCATATACAACTTAACCTGGGATAAACGCCAAACAAAGACTATTGACCCGGTATGGCGCTTATTATTAATTAAGTTGTATATCAAAATCGACGGACGGCGTTTCGGGCGGCCCGAAAGCGGTGACATCAACTTTTTTGCCTCATCCGTCCCTCCCTAGCACCAGTTCCTTTTTGAGTGAAACGGGGCGTTTTTCGCCAAAATGGGGCCGGATGAATGGATATGAAATGCGCGCGAGGTCCATTTTCGCCCGACCATGCCGGAAGAGGAAGGTGGGCTTATATACTTTCGCATATGATAAATCCTCTTTTCCAGAAGAGGCTGCATCACCGACATCAAAAAAAAAGCGTCCGGGAACGAAAATTCGTTCCCGGACGCTCTTACTTAGCTGAAGGACTTTTTCAGTGCCCTCCCTAAAAGGATTAACTGAACTGGATCAGCGCTTCATTTGAGCGCTTCAAGCTGTCGACTGCTTCCTTACCGCTTGCATCCCATTGAATCATACGGTAGTAAGCATCATGGTAGAAGATGAATTTGTAGCCATTTTCAAGCGCTTCCTTCATGATGCGCTCCTTGGCAAACACGCTCGTCATTGGATAATCATCGTAGGCAAGTACCCATAATGGATTTTGATGCGCATGCGTCGGCATGATGTCGGCCATATGCACCAGCACCTCACCGTTTTGCTCCAGCTTGATGATGGAGTGCCCCTCGCTATGGCCGCCCGTGTGCACCATTTTAATGCCCGGTGCCACTTCCAGTTCACCCTCGAAAGGCTTTACCAGGTGCTGTACAGGCTCCCAGTTTTCCTTCCAATAGGTGTTGCGTGAGCGGATGTTCGGGTTGCGCATTTCATCCCATTCAATCTGCGTCACATAAATGTCGGCATTCGGGAAAGTCGGCACGAGCTGCTCCCCTTCCCAATATGTCAATCCGCCTGCATGGTCGAAGTGCATATGGGTCATCAATACGGCATCGATGTCGCCGGCAGACAGGCCCGCTTCCTTCAAGCTTTCAAAAATTGCCGATTCTTCAGATACACCGAAGTTACGAAGCTGTTTTTCGTTCAGCTTGCCAAATCCAACACCTGAATCAATCAAGTAGTTCTTGCCTTCATACTGGATTAGAATCGGCTCACACGCCAGTTCAATCTGGTTTTTTTCGTTTACCGGATACTTCCGTGACCATAACGCCTTTGGGACGACGCCAAACATGGCACCCCCATCCAAAGCCGTTACACCCCCATTGAGCCACGTAAGCTTCATGTTGTGAAATAAAAGTTCATCCATCCTAAAATCCCCCTACTCCCTAGTTAGTATAAAGCTGCGATTTTAAACGATAGACCCGCTGATTCTTCATCAGGCCTTCGGTAGGAAAAATGCAGGGCGCCTTCTTAATGGAAGACGTCATTTTGTCAGGAACTGACTTTCCAGCCGGTAAATCGGCTGCCCCTTCGCGGAAAACTTCTCTTCATATTCCGTCATGATATTGTCTTCCGGCATTTCCGCATGCAAATCCAATGATACATAGTTCAGGCGCATGCCGTACTGGTTCATGCTCACCAATGAATACTCGAAAAGCCCACGGTTATCCGTCTTGAAATGGATTTCTCCATTATCGATTAAAATCGACTCATATAATTTCAGGAAACCTTCATGCGTCAAACGACGTTTTGCATGTCGTTTTTTCGGCCAAGGATCCGAGAAATTCAAATATACGCGACTTACATCGCCCTTTGCAAAATACTCCTGTAACTTCGCCCCATTCACTTTCAACAGGCGTAAGTTTGCTGGCTTTTCCGCCTCCACAACTCGTTCCAATGCACATACGATGACACTGTCGAACAGTTCGATTCCGATATAGTTGATATCAGGATTCTGCTTCGCCATGCCTAATACGAACTGGCCCTTTCCCGTACCGACTTCAATATGGACAGGGTTATCATTGCCGAAGACTTCATGCCACTTGCCTTTATAATCCTCAGGGTTTGGAATGATGACATCCGGATGTGCCTCGATATATTCCGCTGCCCAAGGTTTATTTCTTAATCTCACTTCAAGTTCCTCATTTCTATAAAATACATTCTATACGCCATTATAGCGTAATTCTCTCGA
>JBJEFP010000342.1:0-3425 GCA_051874195.1 Lysinibacillus sp.
CCGAATTATATTCACTGGCTCGTACCCCGTTTTCTGCACTGACCGCTAAAAAGGGCGTGTTACGAAATCGTCTCTTCTACCATTTTAATTTCAGTGACCTCGGTTGTTGTGGCAGGCGACTTTTTCGGCTTTGGAATGAGAAAGCATAGGAAGAGAATGATAGCAAACAATGCCATGGAAATATAGGCGATGGAATGGACAGCGGCTGTAAGGCCAGCTGCATTCGCAGTTGCATAGATCGACTCGAATGATACGCCTAATGTAGAGAGGTGTTCGGCTAAGGCACTGTTCTCTACGGTACCTGTTTGGCCGGCTGCTAGTAGTGCTGCAGAATGCTCGCTTGCGATTCCTGCTTCACTAGCAGAAGCCAGCAATGTCTCTTTGAATGTTGCGTCTTTAAAAATGGAGAATAGGACAATACCTGTCACCGAGCCTAAAGGTGTGCCAAAATCGCGGATGAAAGAGAATAGGCCTGCTCCTGCAGCCAATTTTTCGCTCGGTACTTGGTTTAAGGCGAATTTCATCAAGATTGGTGTATTGGCTCCTAATACAAAACCAAGGCAGACTGCTAGTGCAGCAAGGTTTCTGAAGGGAATTGACACATCAATCATTGTAAATATGATCATCACAATAATAGGGATACAGGCAATACTGATGAGAATCGAACGGCCGTTGAATTTATCCGCTAAGCGGCCTACAACTAAGCCGCCTATAGAAGATGCCCCGTATAGGAACATGTAAAATAGTCCTGTGTGGGATGCATCTCCGCCTGGACGTGATGCTGTGAAGAAGTTCATGCAATAGATGAACAGCATAAAGGTTGCACCGATTAGCAAGTTAATGCCGACCGTCATGCTGAATAACCTGATTTTCAATAAGGATAGCTCAATTAGCGGATTTTTGATGCGGTTTTCGCAAATCCATAAAAGGACGATCGTCCCGATTCCCACAATCAACGTGATAATGGTATAAGGTGAAAAGAAGCCGAATGTTTTCCCGATTGTCGAGACTGACAGTAGGGTTGCCGATGTCGTAAAGATAAGGAATAGACCTAAGAAATCAAAGGATTCCTGCTTCTCTCCCTTCGATTCCTCTACGAATATAAGGACAACAATCAAACCGAGAAACGCTAATGCAGCGCTTATCCAATAAATGATAGGCCAGCCGAATTGCAGGATTAAATAGCCGGCGATGGCAGCCCCGGACATGGCTGCGAAAGCTTGCACGGATGAAAAAATGCCAGAAGCCATCCCGCGTTTTTCAGGCGGGAAAATGACACCGATATAGGCAATGGCAACGGGTAAAATAAAGCCGACAGCTACGCCTTGGAACACTCTGGCAATGAGGAAAAGGGTGAAGCCGGGTGCTATTGCGGCGGCTACTTCAGAAATAATGAAGATAATCATTCCAATGACCAACATCTTTTTTCGTCCATACTGATCTGCTAAGCGGCCTACAATAGGATACAGTGTGGCAGAAGCAATATAAAAGGTTAATAAAATTAAACCCGCTAGATAGGTTGGTAGTTTAAAATGCTGAGAAATTACAGGAATAGCCGGCGCCTGAAACGCCATTGCCTCAATCGCTACAAACGCCCCGAAAACCAGTGCTGAAAATTGGATCCATTGAGACTTCGTTACTTTCTCGCTTTGTGGATTACTCTCCATTTTCATTCATCTCCCTTATCCGTTATTAAAGCGTTTACAATTAATGAATCTCCTTTCGCCGTATTTAGTAAGCCTCATTATAAAAGATTCAATTTTCAGATTTCAATCCACAAAATAGAGGGAAATGTCGGATATCCAACAAAGGAATCGCGTTTGATGGTTTTTTCCCGAATATTCGTCATGAAACAATCTTTTAATTATTTTGCTCCTGAAAAAAGCATATTCGATTCAAACAGTTTCGTCGTTTCGAGCGCCATATATTGTGCAGAGTAATGGTAGTTCGATTCGACACTCCAATGGAAAATCATCCCCGTAATGACGGATGCATAATAAGTCGCAGCAATCTGAGGTGATGGAATCCTATCGCGTACGGAAAGTAAAAACAGGCTATAGAGTTCAAAGGAAAGTTTCTTCAAAAAAGAATCCGTGTAGGTCAGTAATGTATGGAAGGCAAAAGAATGCTGTTCGATATATTGAAAGGTTGCGACTTGTACTAGGGGGTCAAAAAAGGATTTGGGAGATGCTTCGGCATATTGTTTGATGATCGCACAAAGCTCCTCGATAAACTCTACAGTAATTTGACTTTGTAAATGTTCCTTTGTTTGAAAATGCATGTAAAAAGTAGAGCGGTTAATGTTACAGCGTGCGACTATTTCAGTGATCGATACGGCTGCGGACCCTTTCTCCTGGATTAAAGAAATGTAGGTTTTCTTGATTAAATTACGGGAATGCTGTACGCGGCGGTCTTTTTTTATTTGCATATAAACACCTCTTTATATGTTGTTTTTGTTCATCAAGAAAGGCAGGGGGTGGCACTTACTGAAAGCATGGTTCCATATTGCCTGTAGGCGGGAGTGGACAGCCCCTCGGATATGTGGAATGGATACGAAAACGGTCACATCCTGAGACGAGCATCGTGCTGGCATCAGCCGGAACGGAAACCGCTCCCAAGTCATGCGACGAACAAATTCCCGTGGCTTTTGGGAAGGGTTTTCCCGGTTCTGAAATAAAATTATTCCCACTACTATTGCTATATTCGAAATTATACATTACTATAATCGCAATCACAAATTAATTCAGAATATTCGAAAATAAATTGCGGTGAAGGAATATTGGCGATTGTCAATTGCCTCATTTCAGGCGTGAGAGCAAGAATAGTACCCTTTTTTAAGGTGTGCAGGCGCAGTGGCTGCGCGATTGGAAGCTGAGAAGGGAAGACAAGGAGCCCATGCCGGTATGAGTTCAACGAACAGGGTGCCAAAAGCGAAACATAGTGAATGGAAAAGCATCATGATGCAGATTGTTGGAGATAAAGATGGCGGTGGGGTTAAGGATGCTAGCAATATGAATTTAAAGACAATTATCAGCCCGGAGGTGGAGGCCAAGATAGTAGAGGGGCATCAAGAAGGTCAGAAAGCAAATAAATAATAGTAGAAAATCAATTCATACTGAAGCGAGTTAATGAGGGAATCCTTAAATGGCGGTAAAGAAAATACCTGAAGAATCGCTCGTGAAAGTTCAACAGTAGGTAGTATATTTTAAAATGAAGCAATCTGGAAAAGGTAGATATGATTATTTCAGCGATTATGGATTCGGTATTATATTGAACAATTCCATTTGGCGAAAGGGTCGACGGATTTCCATAAATCTGTTGGTGGTTTTGCGACGATTGCAAAGGGAGCACAAAAGTTGGCCCCTTTTTCTTCTTTTTTAATGTAACCGCTTTCAAATTGTTTTGTAACAACCCGTAAAATGAAG
>JBJEFP010000343.1:0-3422 GCA_051874195.1 Lysinibacillus sp.
GCTTGGTTCAGTTCCCACCGACCCAAGCCTTTTCACTATAATTATTATAACACACTAAAAATGGTAATTTAAGTCTTTTATTTACTTGCCCATCCCATTATGATTATCCATACAAAGCGAAAAGGGGGCTTGGGATGGAGATTTACAGCTTTAAGAAGGCGTGTGGAAAAAGGATTACCCATTATGATTCGGATTTTGTCATGACAAGGATTCTACAGACGAGCGCAGCGGCGAGCATGGGAGTCATGTATTTGGAGGAAGGCGGGCTGGTCGGCTATCATCAGACGACAACACCGCAGCTATTATTAATAGTAAGCGGAACAGGATATGTCAGCATCGATCAACAAGAATATATCCCGGTTGGAGCGGGGGACGCGGTATTCTGGCAGCGGGGCGAGTGGCATGAGACAAAAACGGACACGGGGTTGACAGCGTTTGTGATCGAAGGAGCGGAAGTAAATCCTTTCTTGCTTAGGTAGGAAGAAGTCTGTATAAAAAAGGAGTTGTGACAATGCAGCAGTATGTCTATCACATGGTTCCGGCAGAAATGATCGGTGACAAATTGATTCCGCTGAATGCATTAGGGAAAGTCCATCCCCATTTATATGAAAAATATTCGGAGAAGTATTTTGACCATCCGGAAAGAAGGAAGCTGTTAGAAAAAAGAGTGCCGAAATTAAATTGTCTGTGGAATGATGTCCTGCACTTCCTGCCATTGCATCCTCATCATGTATACAAAGCACTGAAAAGTTTGGACATCAATGCCAAAACGGAGCTGCCATTTTTCAAAATCCCCATTGAACGTTTAAAAACCAATAAAAATGCCCTATATCGCTATTCAAAGGAAACCTACCGGGGACCGGCCGCGGATTTGCTGGCAGAGGAAATTCTTCTGCTAGACACGGTGGACTATCAGGAAACGGCTGCCATTCCGCCCGAGACAGTTGAATACTTTGCGGCGGAAAAGGATAAAGGAAGGCCGTTCGGAATGTTTCATTTCATTCCACACGTCCTGAGCCTAGGAGAAGTGGATATCAGGGGCGTGGAAATCATTACGTGGAATAGACCCAATGACTAGCGAGACATGACACCTTCTATTAATCTTCCATTCTAGAGCATATTGCTGAAATCCTGGAATTCATTTGTTAAAATATAGCTATGTCTTTGCGAAGGAGTAAAGGGAATGTCTATTCAAATTTTCATATTAAGCAAATTGATGAAGGGGAACAGCTACCCCTATGAACTGGAAAAACAACTTTCCAATCCTGTCCCGTTAAATACATTTGCAGGATTGACGGAGAATAAGCTGTCCTACCATTTTGAATCGCTCGTAAAGCTGGGGCTTATTGAACCCGTAGGCATTTTGAAGGAGGAAGACGGTCCGGAAAGGCAAGTGTTTGCGATTACCGATAAAGGCCGCGAAGAGCTTCCTAAAAAGATCTACAAGCTGCTGGAGAGCGCCATGAACGTCTCGGATATGGTGCTTGGCCTCGCCAATTTAAAATACGTTGACCGTGAACAGGTACTGGACATATTGGAGCGCAAACTGGAAAGCCGAATCGCCCGAAGAAAACGGGTGGAAGAAATACGCAGAGAGACGCCTATCGACAAGGATAACCACGCACTCGTGGAGCTTGTCGGTAAATATATGAAGACAAGAGGGGAACACACCATTCAGTGGCTGGAAGAGCTGATTGCAGAAATCCGTCTGGGGAACATCTAACGTTCTTTGGGAATGGAAAAGGTCTGGCAAACGGAGGGATGACATGATACAGGAAGCAGCAACATGCCAGGCAAAAGAGGCGGCTGAACTGGCGCTATTGCTTTGGCCGGACAATGCCCTGGAGGCGCTCATCGAGGAGATGGCACAATTGCTCGTACAGCCTGATGCAAAAGTATTTCTGGCGTATGACGGCAAGGAGGCGGTCGGCTTTGCCCAATGCCAGCTGCGCCATGACTACGTAGAGGGTACCAGCACCACTCCAGTCGGCTATTTGGAGGGGCTGTATGTCAAGGAGCCTTTCCGCCGGCAGGGTGTGGCCAGGGAGCTGACGCAGGCGTGCGAGGCGTGGGCAAAGGCGAAAGGCTGCCGGGAGTTTGCGAGCGACTGTGAGCTGGGCAACGAGCAAAGTGTGCAGATGCATGCAAAGCTGGGGTTTCGTGAGGCGAACAGGATTGTGTGCTTTACGAAAAAAATAGAGGCGTAAGACTTTTGTAGCCAAAATGAACGCCTTCATTGATTTTTTCAGGTTGGAAGCCTTCTGTTTTGCTGGAAAACAGAAGGCTTTTCGTCGTGCGCTTGGATGCATATGCTACATAAAAATCAATCCTAAAAAAATATAAAACGCCATAGGAAAGAGAGAGGTTCCGTATTTTCGAGGAAATTTTAATGGGCTATGAGCATTTTGTGAAATAAATGGATATATATAGACAGGACAATACTGCCGCGTTATTGTTATAGGGATAACGTAATAGTGTGGGGATAATATGATGGGCTAGCATGCAAACGAGTGCAGCTAATGAAGTGTACTGACGGTTATTATACGAGTCGGAATCCAGCAGTTTGTGCAGCAACCGGCTTATGAAGAAGCAGATGTCCAGAATATCCCGATGCAGTGAATTGGCGTTGCCTGCTGCCCTAACATATATTATTGATCATTGTAGCCTGTCTTGCGATGGAAACGTTTACAAGCCTGGCGAAAATCCGTGGATTCCCCATTAATCTATTTTTAACAGGTGATAAAATAAATGGTTGTAAAAATACTATCCTATTCTATCAAGCAAAATACGAGAAAGGCCATGCAGTGGTTCGAGGAGCATGAGGTGCCTTATGAAATCTACAATTTGAGAGACAGAAACTTCACGTATAAAATCTTTCTGCATCTATTGCACCATTGCACCCCTGGAGAAATTGAATTTCTAAGCACGCAATCCGTACATGGTGTAAAATTGGCCGAATGCTTGGATAATCTGACGATCAATGAATTGTATAAAGAAATCGTGGCGCATCCGAATGTACTGGCGGAACCCATCATATTTGATGATAGGCGCGTGCTGTTCAAGTTCCAGGAAATCGAGATGACGCAGTTTTTGTCAAGAGCACAGAAAAGGAAGCAGATGGCGTTGGCGTGGAGTGAAGACGGCAACGAAGCATGGTGACGAAGCAAGGCTCCCCGGAATCGAGTGCATAAATTGCCGTACGAAACGATAAACTGTTACCAATTCATTGACATGCTTGGGAAGCAAACATACAATGAAGGTAGCAAGATTCATGCGTGATGGATCTATACAGCAGTACACAGCGACCGGGTGGCTCCCGGCCGTTTTTTTCTGTTCAAAAACACTGCCTGGTTGGCGAGACCAGACAGTGAAACACAAGGTTTTTTCACAGCATCATCCGAAAAAGACGATACAGCGTATCA
>JBJEFP010000344.1:0-28171 GCA_051874195.1 Lysinibacillus sp.
GTCGTTTGTTCTTGTTCATTTTCCAATACGTGGCGGAAATCCTCTTCAATCAAAATAGCGGCTGTCTTCGCTTCCTTATCAATTGATTGAATGATTCCTAGACCGCGTGCCGGGAATTTCGGGTCTTCTTTTACAGTCAATACGACGAAGTCCCCCGGCTTTAACGTTTTTTTCTCCGTATCCTTGAATGAATAACGGTCAATCATCACAAGACGTGATACACCTTTATGCGTAATATGCATATCGGGTGTAATCGGATGCACTTGCGGGAATTGCTCAATGTCTTTATTGAGCTGATCTACTTGGATGGTCTGCTCCAACACACTTGCCATCTCCTTAGCCCCCTTTATTATTATAAAGCTTTCTCATTCTGTACCCTTAAAAATGGAAATCAAACACAATATATTGTGTTTGATTTGTATGCCAGGACTATATATAGATACAGCATTTACACTTTTAAAAGATTACAACAGATTTTTTTTTCAAACAAGGACTTGATTTTTTTTTATTTTTAGGCATTGTCCATATATCAACGTTTCTTCCAAATAAAAAAATTTTCAAACAAACGTTCTACTTTTTAAAATTCCATTCATCATTCGCATATTTTTCTTTTTCCAGTTGTTCTATATATGCTAATTGCGCCTCTGTTAATTCATACGGAATCAATTCAATTTCCAAAGAGTCCTGGAAACCATCTTTAAATGCCTCTACACACTGTTTGATTGTAAAGGGCTTATCCACTAGTCGGTTCATAGCGACCGCCTTTTCCGGAAGCTTCTGACGCATTTTTTCCCGCGCTTCCTCGTTAGCGAACCTAAATAAGGATAACAGCTTTTCTTCATCCATATCCAGTAAAATGGCTCCATGCTGCAAAATGACACCTTTTTGGCGCGTTTGGGCACTGCCCGCCACCTTTCTGCCCTCCACGACAAGCTCGTACCAGCTCGGTGCGTCGAAGCACACCGCACTTTTCGGCCTTTTCAAATCTTCCTTCTTCTCCTCCGTGTCAGGCACGCTGAAATAGGCGTCCAGGCCAAGATTGCGGAATCCGAGCAGCAGCCCTTCGCTTAGTACCCGATAGGCTTCCGTCACACTCTGAGGCATATTGGGATAGTCCTCTTCGACAATGATGGAATATGTCAATTCATGCTCATGCAGGACGGCACGCCCTCCTGTCGGCCTTCTGACAAAGCCAAGCCCTTGGCGGCGGACCTCCTGCAAATCAATATCTTTATGTACCTGCTGGAAATAGCCGATCGACAACGTTGCCGGCTCCCATTCATAAAAACGGATAACAGGCGGTATGAGCTTTTCGCTATGCCAGTTCAACAGCGCCTCATCCATCGCCATGTTGAACGATGGGGTACATGGCCCCGAGTTGATAAAATACCATTGTTTCATAACATGCCTCCATAAAGTATTTGGATAACTTACTCGACGAACGTCCCGTTCTCTTTTATAATATACCTGATAGATAGAAAGGGGAAATATTAACGTGCAAGTATTAATTACAATCGCCATCATCCTGGGAGTCATCATTGCCTATGTGCTGATCAATTCCTACCGTTTGAAGAAGGCAGTGACAAATTTGACGCAGGAAGAATTCATTCAGGGATACCGCAAGGCCCAACTAATCGATTTGCGGGAACCAAAGGAATTCGAAGCAGGACATATCCTAGGTGCGCGTAACATTCCGATGACGCAGATGAATCAGCGTCATAAAGAAATCCGGCCGGATTTACCAGTATACTTATACTGTCAAAATACAGGCCGCAGTGCACGTGCTGCCTTAATGCTAAAGAAAAAAGGCTACAATCAAATTTACCAATTACAAGGCGGCTTCAAAACTTGGACAGGTAAAGTCAAATCAAAATCATAGCATATGCATCGCTCCCTCTTAGGGAGCTTTTTCTTTGTAAATCTTTTTTCTATGCCCGAATCAGGTACGCCAATGCTACCGGATGGAATCCTTCAGTCTCTTTTCGACTAGCATGCTGGTAAATCCTTCTCCAGAGCTTTCCTTGGCTAATCAACTGGTGGGATGCCCTTTTGTTCTACGCGGACCTTGGCGGAGCTCACGACCTGCCTTAACGGCTATTTATCACAGACGACCTCCATAACATTGCATAAAACCCGATTTTTTAGCAAAAACAGCAAGAAAAATGAGCCTGCATCGTGTTTATCTTGCATGAACAAACAGCTATCGACCATATCCAATCAGAGTTTCTTCCTATATAATGCGTAAAAATGCAAGGTCGAACATCTTACAGGTGCGCCCATACATTTGGAGAGGAATCGACAGCATGACGAAAACGCATAGGGCGAGCCCTATGCGTTCTACGGGACATACTATTCATTTCACGAAAATACTAGTTAGATTCGCCCTTCTATACCTGTTTCGTGTAGCGAAGAATCGGCGTACGTGCTGCACGCGTTTCATCGAGGCGCGAGATGACCGTCGTATGCGGCGCCTCCTGGACGATTTCTGGTGTTTCTTCCGCTTCCTTGGCAATTTGAATCATGGCATCACAGAATGCATCCAAGGTCTCCTTCGATTCCGTTTCTGTCGGCTCGATCATGATGCCCTCCTCCACATTCAACGGGAAGTAGACAGTCGGTGGATGGTAGCCGAAATCAAGCAGACGTTTGGCGATATCGAGCGTACGTACGCCCAGCTTCTTCTGGCGTCGGCCTGATAATACGAACTCATGCTTGCAGTGGCGGTTGTACGGCAGGTCGAAATGCTCCTCTAGGCGTCGCATCATGTAGTTTGCATTCAATACCGCGTATTCCGTCACAGCTTTCAATCCGTCCGGCCCCATTGTCCGGATATACGTATAGGCGCGTACATTGATGCCGAAATTGCCATAGTACGGCTTTACACGACCAATCGATTGCGGACGATTATAGTCGAAATGATAGTTTCCTTCTTCCGTCTTAACAAGCACAGGTTTCGGAAGGAATGGAATAAGCTCCTCCTTCACTCCTACTGGACCAGAACCCGGACCACCGCCACCGTGCGGACCAGTGAATGTTTTATGAAGGTTCAGGTGGACGCAGTCGAAGCCCATATCACCTGGACGCGCCTTTGACATGACCGCGTTCAGATTCGCCCCGTCATAGTATACTTTGCCGCCGACACCATGAATGATGTCAGCCATCTCCAAGATGTTCTCTTCAAAAAGACCCAATGTATTCGGATTTGTCAGCATCAATGCCGCTGTATCCGCTCCTACAACACGGCGAAGGTCATCAAGATCGACTAGCCCATCTTCATTCGATTTAACGGTAATCGTCTCGAAGCCCGCCACGGTTGCGGAAGCCGGGTTCGTCCCGTGGGCGGAGTCAGGAACGATCACTTTGTTTCGGTGCCCTTCGCCATTCGCCTCATGGAACGCGCGAATCATCATAAGAGCCGTCCACTCGCCATGTGCCCCTGCTGCCGGCTGAAGTGTCACTTCGTCCATGCCTGTAATTTCTACGAGCGATTGCTGCAGGTCGTATAAAAGCTCCATCGCCCCCTGTACAGTCTCCTCATCCTGGAGAGGATGGATATTGGCGAAGCCAGTGAAGCGTGCTACATTTTCGTTGATTTTCGGATTGTACTTCATCGTACAGGAACCGAGTGGATAGAAGCCCGAATCCACCCCATGGTTGCGACGGGAAAGCGCTGTATAGTGGCGCATGATATCCAGCTCGGATACTTCCGGCAGTTCTGCCGCTTCCTCACGCACATAGCCTGACGGCAGAAGCTCCGCTAAATCAAAATCCGGAACGTCCAGCGGCTCCAAGTTGTAGCCGACACGCCCCTCTTTTGTCAACTCAAAAATTAAAGGTTGGTTTTCGTTACTCATTGTAATGCCCCCATTTCTGCTACTAGCGCATCGATTTCCTCTTTTGTGCGCAGCTCAGTTACAGCGATCAACGCATGGCCTTCCATTTCTGGATATACCCTTCCTAGATCGAATCCGCCAATGATGCCCTTCTCCAGCAGGCCTTTATTGATATCAGTGACCGATTTATTCGTTTTTACGACGATTTCATTGAAATGGGCACCCTGGAACGCAACTGTAAACCCGGCCGACTCAAATGCATTTTTCGCATAGCGTGTTTTGACAATGTTTTGCTTCGCCATTTCACGCACCCCTTGTTTGCCGAGGGCCGTCATCGCCACTGAGGCTGCAAGTGCCAGCAGGGCCTGGTTTGAACAGATGTTGGACGTTGCCTTGTCACGACGAATGTGCTGTTCCCGTGCCTGCAATGTCAGCACATAACCGCGACGGCCTTCCTGGTCGACTGTTTCACCAACAAGACGTCCCGGGACTTTACGCATTAGCTTTGTCGTTACAGCGAAGAAGCCACAGTGAGGTCCACCGAAGTTTTCAGAAATACCAAACGGCTGTGCATCCCCTGCTACGATATCTGCGCCCAATTTTCCTGGAGGAGTCAGTACACCAAGCGCCAATGGGTTGGCCGATACAATAAACAGCGCCTTGTGCTCGTGTGCAATGTCACCGATTACTTTCAAATCTTCAACTTGACCGAAGAAGTTCGGATATTGGACAATGACCCCAGCAGTTTGGTCATCCATCAAGCTTTTCAATGCTTCGCTGTCCGTCACACCTTCTTTTGTCGGAATCGTCACGACTTCTATCGACTGGCCATATGCATATGTCGTCACTACATCCTTGTATTCAGGGTGAACGGCGCCTGATATAAGGAGCTTTTTACGTTTTGTATGCCCAGCTGCAAGCATACCTGCTTCCGCAAGCGCAGTCCCACCATCATACATCGATGAATTGGCAAGGTCCATGCCTGTCAGCTCGGCAATCATCGTTTGGAATTCGAAAATCGCCTGCAATTCGCCCTGCGAAATTTCCGGCTGATAAGGCGTATAGGCCGTGTAGAATTCTGAACGAGAAATCACATGGTCGACGATGACCGGCTTATAGTGGTTGTATACGCCCGCACCAAGGAAGGACACATTATTCGTCGTATCGGCATTCTTTGCCGCAAGTCCTGCCAGCTCTTTTAGCAAGGCCGCTTCGGATTTAGCCTCTTTGATATTGTATAGACCTTGGAAGCGAACCTTTTCAGGGATGTCTGAAAACAATTCATTGATGGAGGAAACGCCGATTGTCTCCAGCATCTCCTTTTGATCCTGCTCCGTCATTGGTAAATAACGATGTTTCATATTTGACCCTCTTTTCGATTATTTTGCACGCTTGTAAAACGGTGTTTCTACGACCACTGCCGGGATGAGCTTCCCACGGATTTCAATTTCCACTTCCGTCCCGATGGCAGCTGCAGAAGTCTCGACCAATGCAAGACCGATATTGCGCTTTGTCATCGGCGACTGTGTCCCAGTCGTCACTTCACCGATTTCCCGTCCATCCTTGACTACTTTGTAGCCATGGCGCGGGATGCCCTTGCCCGTCATCTCTACTCCGACCAGCCTGCGCTCTAGGCCTTCCTCTTGTTGTGCAGCCAAGGCGGCACGACCGATGAATTCTGTATTCAGCTTCACAGCGAATCCAATGCCTGCTTCAAGCGGGGAAATATCCTTCGATAGCTCCTGGCCATAAAGCGGCAGGCAAGCCTCGAAGCGAAGCGTATCACGGGCGCCAAGACCCGCCGGAACGACTCCCTTGTCTTTTCCTGCTTCCAGGATTTTGCCCCATAGATCGATGATTGCTTCAGGCTGGCCATAGATTTCGAAACCGTCTTCGCCTGTATACCCGCTGCGGGATACGAGCACCCGATGCCCCGCCACTTCCACGTTATCTTTGAATTTGAAGTATTTTATATCATCTAAGTTTTCTGACATCAACATCTGCAATACTTCCTGTGATAGAGGACCTTGCAGTGCAATTTGAGCATAGTCATCCGATTGATTGGTAAGTGCGACATCGCCGGACTTGTGAGAAAGCATCCACTCATAATCCTTTTCAATGTTTGCGGCGTTGACACATAGAAGATAGCGGTCTTCATCCAGACGATAGACTAGTAAATCATCGACAACCCCGCCTGTTTCATAGCACATGGCGTTGTACTGCGCACCACCAATCTGGATTTTGGAAATGTCGTTCGACAGAAGCTTTTGCAGGTAGCCTTGCGCGTCTGTCCCCTCAACAAAGATTTCACCCATATGTGAAACATCAAAAAGCCCTGCCCGATTACGTACTGCATCATGCTCTTCCTTGATGGAAGAAAACTGCACCGGTAATTCCCAACCGCCAAAGTCGATTGTTTTCCCCCCGTATTTGCTGTACGACTCGAACAATGGCGTGCGTTTTAAGTTGCTCATAAAAGTCCTCCTATTAAAATATAATTATTGCCGAACCTCTTTCAAGGCACGAAGAAGGCACCCCCACCTTTTACCGGTCGGGCTCATCTTTTTATAGATAGACAGCCTTGCATTTTTAGCCATAAAAAAAGACAGACGAATCCCTTAATCGGAATTCCCTGTCCTTGCACCTGAAAGTTACACCTATTATTGGCCTTATGCCACATAGATAGGCTTTCCCCTTTGGTGGCCGGCTATGCGGCTCTCTCCAGAGTTGCGTCCTGTACGAGTCTTTTTGCCTGAGAGATTCATAGCTTCTCTACTTGCTCCTTCGGCGACGCGACTTCACGTTCTCTCCCCGTACCCTCATCCGCTCTTATTCAACAATGGCGTCTATCCAAACGTTCTTAGCCATATCCTAACATTGAACGAATATAAAGGCAATCTTTTTTAGAAAGAACCTAAAAAACGAACAATAACTATTTCCCACCGAGAATCATTCGCCTTTCAATCTATTCACTTGAAATCCGATATACTCTACGATTTGTCTGATAGATCTTCCCTCTGTCAGTACTTGGATGTGACCAGCTTCTCTGTAGAATTTTCTTCTGCTTTTGTACAGCTCATGCAGTTCCTCTTTAGTAGAACGTTGCACAATCGGGCGGTTTTTGTCGTTTCGAATCCGGACATAAATGTCTTCGAATGTAGCGTCCAGGAAAAATACGAGCCCTGTCCGGCGCATGATCCGACGATTCTCCTCCCTCATCGACACACCTCCGCCTGTCGAAATAATACATGCCTCATTACGGAAGTTTTCTAGAAACTCGGTTTCAATTTCACGGAATCTTTCTTCCCCGTATTTTTCAAAGATTTCGGGAATTGTCATACCCTGCTGCCTGACGATTTCATGGTCCATATCATAATAGGGCATCTTCAAAAAGTAACTCAATCTCCGTCCAATGGCACTTTTTCCGCATCCCATGAAACCCACTAAATAAATTTTCCGCATGGCCTATCACCTTCTTTGTCGCTTGAAAAAATTAGTTCTCACTGATTAATACATGTAGTATATCAATCGTAGCACGAACATTCGACAATTCCAACGAATTATATATTTTTATTTCCATCTGAAAGGTGAATGCATAGGCAAGACATGCACTTGTCACAAGGAATAGGAGTACGATGGCCAATGGAAAGAGAGCGCCACATTCATTTTGAAGGTTGTTCCACAATAAAAATCCTCTCCCTTTCCATTCCATCTTCCAACTTCGCCTTAAGCGACAGCCTGTTGCCAATCAAGGCGAATCTTGCGCTTTTCACACCGACGAGCAACGTCTCATTACCACTTTTCTCCCGTTTCCATAAAACATTATTGAGGAATTGGATGTTGTATGTCCGATCCTCTTCTTCTATTTTCACGATGGCGGCTGCCCCATCTTCAGAAACAGATACTTTGCTGCCGTACGGAAAATAGTAGCTAATATCTGTCACGCATAATTCCCAGTCCGCTTCTATTCTCGCCTTCTTGACCGCCGTCATTTCGTAATACTCTATTAGAATAAAAAAGAGAAGATGTCCAAATACGACAAATAACAGCAAATGCAGCAGAGCCTCTACAAATGTAAATCCTTCTTCATGCCATTTGAATCGATACACGTCCTCTGCAATCCCTCCAAATCGGTATAGGCAACACATATTTCTCCATCGCCATATTGCCAGTCATATTCGCCCCCCTCAATCATGATTTTGCCGTGGGTAGCTCCTGTATAGACAGCTTCCTTAACTCCGTTATACGCCGCCTCGCTTGCCCGGTACGCCATTTTTTCATTGTATAGCCTACCTTGAAGATTGTTTACAGCTGGAAGCAACGTCGCTGCCAGCAGCAAAAGGATTGCCATGCTCAAAACCGTTTCCAGCAATGTGACGCCCTGTTCATTCAATCAAACGCAACCTTCCTTTCGACATATTTATTGAATACTGGATTGTTTTGTAAGGTGTGGTGATTTCTACTTTTCCTAATTCCGCCACGCTTCCTTTTGACGTAAAGGTGATATACGTTTTGGTTGTATAAATAGTGATTTTCATACCTTCCGGAAGCTCCCATATCTCATCAAATTGCTGAATGCTCCGCTTCGTCTTTACATATCTCCCCTTAACGATATATACATCCACCGGCCTGTTTTCCTCCTGTGCCACCATATAAGATTCATGCAAGGTCAATCTGAACCTTTCAATCGCCTGCTCGTATTGGTCCTCCTTCAAATGCTTATAGGAGAAGGACATTACAACTGTGGTGACGACCATTAAAATCAGCAGGACAAGCAGCGTTTCAAGCAAGGTGAATCCACGCCCATCCTTCCTTATGATGACGGTCCCGCTCCCTCGACGGCAGCCTTCCCCTCCTGGTCGATGGTAATTTTCTCACCGCTCGGACATTTCGCCTCCTCCGTCGAGATATATCCCTCTTCAATCAGCTGCGCAACGGTCGGGTATTGCATTTTATCGACACGATAGGCCTCCACCTGCCCCTGAACCATCGACACATAGGCACTGCACCCCTTCTCATCGATGGTGGCAAAATGCTTCGTGACATTCGGAATCGTTATCAAGATGAGCACCGATATAATTAGTAGAACTATCAGCATTTCTATCAATGTAAAACCCTTTTCATTCAACATAAATCCTCCTCCTAGAGAACATCGAGCATATTGTACATAGGCAACAGAATACTTAAATAGGCCGCCACGATACAGAGTGCGATGATAATAAACAACAACGGCTGGATCGTTTTTGTCGTTAGTTTTATAGCGCTCTGCAGCTTGCCGTCAAGCAGTTCGGCGTATAGAATTAATTCCCTGCCGAGGAGGCCGCTGAGCTCGCCATGTGCAATGAATTGTTCAAACTTCGGATAGAAATAGTCGCACACTACCACCGCCTGAGCAAGCGAATCCCCATAAACGACGCGCTTTTGGACGCATGAGGAAATATAGGCGATCTGCTTCTGATGCGCCTGCTCCATCAGATGTTCCAAGGCTGCCTGTAGTGAAAATCCCGTTAATAGCAGTTCCCCGAGCGTACGGGAAAACTGTCTTGTAATCAAAAGCCGCCAATAATAACGGACGAATGGCGTCTTCAGGAAGAGCGCCAGCTGCAAATCCACCCTTTTCCTGCTTACATATACGGCTCCGGCCGTTAACAGCCCGGCTCCGGCCAGACCAAGCGCGATAATATAATCCGGCATATGGAGGAAGAATCTGGACCACTGGATGCTTGAAGACTCGCTATAGCCTGTCCGGGTGAATAGCATTTGTTGGATGTTCGGCAGGAATTTTATTCTGAACGCGATAAATAAGCCGACGAGCAGAACGAATAGGAACGCAGGATATACTAGCAATTTCACCATCCTGTTTCTGATTTCCTCCGAAAACCTGATTTGCTCCCCAACGACAAAAAGAGTCCGGGAAAGATCACCTGTCTTTTCCGCCAATTCTACGGATAGCAGATACTGCCTTTTCATCCCCATCAGGCCAAAGACGGCACTCGGACCCGCTCCATCCTGAAAAGCCCGCTTCAGCTCCTTCTCCCACTCGGAGGAATTTTTTATATGATAAGGGATGAGCATCTCAATGCACTCTGCAAATGTGTATCCTTCTTCAAGCAGGGTGCTCGTTCTATCGAGCAACTGGGGAAATTGGACAATCCGCATCTTCCTTTGCCGCAATATTCGAAAAGGTCTCACAGGCTCCTCCTCCAGAGCCCTTCTATTTCCTTCAGTTGGCCGGCCAAGGTCAATTCCTCGTGCAGCTCGTAGAAGTCTCCATCCATCGACCTGGACACGGCCTCAAGCAGCGCTTCGTCACTCAATATTTCAAATACCGCCTTCCTCTCCTCCGTCCCTTCAACCTGGATAAGCGTCTGGGCAACGATGCCAACCAGTGCCTGCCTCATTTCCTCCAGAGAGATTCCCAGGTCCAATAGGCGATATAGACAGTTGACGGTATCTTTTGCATGGACGGTGGACAGTACTAGATGACCAGTCAAAGAAGCTTCCAATGCAATCTTTGCCGTCTCCCTATCGCGAATCTCGCCGATCATGATGACATCAGGCGAATGCCGCAGAATGGCCTTCAAACCGGCAGCATATGTAACGCCTGCACGTTCATTAACTTGGATTTGCAGCAAATCATCCTGGCTGCTCTCCACCGGGTCTTCCAGTGAAATGACGTGGCGGGAAAGGACTGTACGGCAATATTGTACAAGTGAATAAAGGGTGGTCGTCTTGCCGGAACCGGTCGCTCCGGCCATCAGCAATAGCCCCTGGCGCCGCTGGACAAGCCGGGACAACAGGTCGGCAGTTTGAGGATGGTAGCAAAGAGAGGCAATTGGATAGGCGTAATTTTGCCGCAATACACGTACGACAATGCTCTCCTTGGCAAATACGGAAGGCAGCGTTGAAATGCGAAAAGCATAGAGATGCTCCTCTATTTCCTTCTGGAAGGCACCGCTCTGCGGCTTGCGCTTTTCACTGATATCAAGCGAGGATAAATACTTGAGGTAGGAAATAATGCGCGTAGCAATCTCATCAGGGAGCGTTCCCGTTTCGACGAGCCTGCCGAATTTACGGAGCAGAATGGAATAATGCTCTTTTTTCGGAATAAGATGAAGATCGGAAGCACCGAAGTGACATGCCTTCAGCAGTAATTGTTCACTTTGAGACGCAATGACTGTTTCATGCTCCATTGTTTACACCTCTTTTGTATAAGTAATGGGCATATCGCTATCTATGGCATCATTATAATGAGAAGGCTATCAAAATGGAATGATAAGTGCCAAAATTAAAATTTGGCCATCCTTAAGAAATTTTCTGTCGATTGGACGGAATGATAATTTACGCGTCAAAATGATAGGATTTGCAGATGATATACCATATAATGAGAGGGAACAAAAAAAGAGGTGAAATACTGTGATGCATCCATTAAAAATAACCGGTACATTGGCTGATGAAACGAGGTTTCGCATATATGAATTCATGCTGCAGAACAAGCGTGCATTCACCGTTCAGGAAATAGCGGAGCAATTCGATATCCATCCCAATGTAGCGAGACTTCATTTGGCAAAGCTATCAGAAATCAATGTCCTCTCGGCTGATTTCGTTAAGACCGGAAAGGGAGGGCGTCCCGGGCGTGTATATCGGGCGACAGAAGAAGGAATTTCATTAACGTTCCCCAGACGGGAAGAGCCTCTGCTCCTTCAAATATTACTGAAGCTGATTAATACCTTAGGGGCGGATGCCCTGGAAAAAGGAAAAGAAATCGCCTATGCCCATGGACAAAAAGAAATGCAGGACATCATCGGGCGTTCTAAAAGCCTCAGTTCCCTTGAAGAAAAAGCAGTCGTCCTTACTGAACAGGCTGCATTGATCGGCTATATCCCCTCCATCGAGACCAAGGCGGGAATAACAGTCATCCGCTTCTTGATCTATAACTGCCCTTTCCATCATCAGCTCCCTCATTGTCAGGAGGAAATTTGTGCATTGCATGAAGCCTATCTCAAAGGTCAGACCGACCTGCTGTTTCCTGGAAGTGAAATGATTCAGATGGAGAACATGATGTCAGGATGTGAAAACTGCCGATATGAAATCCGCTTAAAATAAGCTTAGGAAATTCCACTCGATTGTCACAAAGTTCACTCAAGTTGCAGTTTACATTATATATGTACATCATTTATAATATATGGGAGACTATTGTATTCACTCGTAAAAAGGGGGGAATTTTCATGAGCAATATGTATAAAGTTATGGCTTTCTGGACGGGAATTTTTGCCGTTATGTTCTATCTTGGACACATGCCCGAGGTTTCGCTATTATTCGTAGGTAATACTGGTTTATTCTTATTATTAGGCTTCTTAAACCTTTCAGAACGCATGTACATGTACATTTTCGGTGCGTATTTAACCATCTTCTTCGCAGGATTTACGTATTATACAACATTCTTGCACGTACCCGGCGGCCATTAATTCCGTCCATCCATAAAAGCGTATCGCCTAGCGATACGCTTCTTTTATTGCCCGTATTTCAGTTTTCAGGGTCACTCATATTTTTAAGTGTTTACTATATCAATAAAGGTAATCTATAAAAGGGGTTAAAATCCATTTAAAAATGGATTATTTTCCATTTCTGCTGCCGGCGTTGTATAATCCCCATGTCCCGGATAGATGACCGTATCTTCCGGGAGCACAAGCAGCTTATCGTGGATGGACTGGAGCAGCTCTTTCATATTGCCGCCGACCAAGTCCGTACGGCCGATACTCCGCTCAAACAATGTGTCCCCCACAATCGCAAAGCCATCCTGTTCGAAAATATAGGACACGCTTCCTGGAGAGTGCCCCGGGGTGAATACAGCACGGAAGACAAAATCCCCCACCTCGAATGTTCGCTCCTGACGGATGATGTGCTCTTCAAGCGGCGCCTTCACGACATAATTGGGAAGCTCGAAATACTTTCCAGAGCCGTTCTTCAACGGATCCGACAGCCATTCGACCTCCTTCGCATGGATATACAGCGGTACGTTGAACGTCTCGCGTATGGCATCCACGGCACCAATGTGATCGAAGTGTGCATGCGTCAGAAAGACGGCAAGCGGCTTCAAGCCAAGCGAGCGGATTTCCTTTATCAGGCGCCCCCCCTCTTCACCAGGATCGAAAATAAGGCATTCTTTCTCTTTGTTGCTTACAATATAACAGTTCGTCTGTATCGGACCAAGACTATATGTTCTAATATTCAACATCCTATCACCTCACTCCCATTATACATGAAGACATGTTCAAACAAACGTCATTTTTTCCGCTCGACAAATCCTGGAATAAACTATACAATAAAAAGGAAATATTGTTTTGCGACATTCTTATGTCGAAAGGAGTGTCTATATCATGAGTTGGATTTTAATGATCATTTTCGGACTAATAGCTATTTTATCTGTGGTCGGCACATTCCAGGCAATCAAAGAAAAGAATATTCTTTCTGTAGTATTCAACGTTGCTTCAGCAGCTATCTTCGGATGGTTCGTAGTAATGACGGTGCTAAACTCTGGTTACCCACCGGTACACCACTAATAGCTAACGCAAAAAGACGATTTGGCATTCGCCCGATCGTCTTTTTGCGTATATAAAAAGGAAGGCAGAGCCGGATGCCGGATCTGCCTTCCTTTAATACTATTTATTTACGTCAGCATCAATCAAGTTGCCTGTTTTTTGATCATAGAAGCGCAGCAGGTCACCATTGATAATTTTATCTGAATGCTCCAGCTCCATTGTTACACGCTCGATATACGGCTGACAGGCATCGATCAATGTCTCCTCACCTGTAGCGCGATCGTAGCAAATCTCATTTGCATACACGAGTTCATCCGTTACAAAACGTCCATCACGGAAGATGACAAACCCTTCATGGTCCTCCGAGAACACATCTGCACCAAGCTGCATGTCTTTAGACGTGTCAATTCCTAATAAATGCAGGATTGTCGGGCGCAAATCAATCTGCCCAGCCGCTTCCGTAATTTCCTGGCCGTCATTCGAGCCCGGAATATGGATAAAGAGCGGCACCGATTGAAGCAATGCACTATCGTAAGGCGTAATTTGGTCCTTCTCTAAATACATCGCCATCGCTTTATTATGATTTTCAGAGATGCCATAATGGTCACCGTATAACACGATAATCGAGTTGTCATACAGCCCCTGTGCTTTTAAATCCTCAAAGAACAATTTAAGCGATTCATCCATATAGCGTACTGTTTGGAAGTAGCGATTCAATGTTCCTGAGTTTGACGTATACTCGTTGATGTATTTGTCCTCTTCATCCAAATAGAACGGATAGTGGTTCGTCAATGTAATCATACGTGTGTAGAAAGGTTGGGGAATGTCCTTCATCAAGTCAACTGATTGTTTGAAGAACGGAATATCCTTCATCCCCCAGTTTACGGCTTCCCCTTCATTTACTGTGTATGATTCAATATCGTAGAATTTTTCAATATTAAATGACTGGTAGATGCGGTCACGGTTCCAGAATGATTTATTATTCGGGTGCATGACACTTGTATGGTAGCCATTTTCCCCGAGTGACTCAGACATCGAGTTGTACGTATTTTCTCCATGTGTGAAGAATACGGCCCCTCGCCCTAGTCCAAACAGTGAGTTTTCCACGATGAATTCTGAATCGGAAGTCTTCCCTAGACCTGTTTGGTGGTAGAAATCACTGAAGTAATAGGTGTCGGGGTCTTTCGTCAATGAATTCAAGAACGGTGTAACGACTTCTCCGTTCATCTCATTATTGATGACGAAGCTTTGTAGTGACTCCATCGATACGAGAATGACATTGCGGCCCGCGTATTTGCCGAACATTTCTTCATTCGGTGAAGCATGGTTGGCGCGTGCGTAGTTATTTACCTCTACAAGTTCACTGCCATCTGCAAGCGCGCGCTGTGCAGAAGATTTGGATTGTACGTAAATATCATATAAATGATAGTTATATGTCCCGATATTTTTCACAAGCAGTTCCCGGTCGAAGCTGCGTGTCAATAATTGAGGACGTTCCGTTTCAGCAAGGCCCAGGTTCAGGAATAAAACCGCCACGGATGTGACAAAATAAGCGCGACGCACCTCTTTGCGGACTGTCGTCTTCTGACTCAAGGCAGGCATGAATTTTACAATCAAAATCAATAAAAAGACATCTGCAAAATACAGGATGTCAAACCAGTTGACGATTGCCGCTGCTGAAGTTCCCAAGTCACCGAAGTTACTTGTCTGGAACAATACAGGGAGCGTAATAAAATCATTATAGAATCGGTAGAAGGCCACATTACCATACAATACGATGGACAATATGATGCTCGTGCCGATAATGTATCGATTTCGCACTTTTGCTGACTTGAAGAATAATGAAATACCATAGATGAATAACAAGAAGCTTAACGGGTTAATGATTAAAATGAAATACTGCATCCCATTTTCAAGGCCCATGTCAAAGCTCGTCAAGTATACAATTACTGTTTTAATCCATGCTGCTGCAATAGCAAAAGTCAATATCGAATGTTTAGGCCATTTAAACGAGTTCATCCAAAACATCCTTTCCAGGTATTAAAAAATACTTTTCTTTTTTTAGTTGGATTGAAGCATGCAATATGTCAATCCTTTTCCCCCTCATCCATCAACAGTATTCCCAAAAAAAGAAAAGGGTAAATCCGGAAGAGAATAAGGTCCGTTTCTCTCCCTAAAGAGAATACGTTTCTTCTTGAGAAAGGTTTCATAAAAAATAGCAAACCAGTAAAAAAAACCTTCCATTTATAAAGAATGCGTATATTCTGCTCCCTATGGTAACCCAGTGGAAATCTACCTGCAAATGATTCCTATCATTTTTGTGTAATTTACTATTATTTTCCTATTTTTACTCTTCTTTCTTCTTGGCGAATTAGTAGCAGTGCCGTCTGATAATCCTTGCTCTCGATTAAGCGCGTTTTGTACAACTCCTTAACCTCGTCTTCAATCAACTCTAAATCCCCGAGTCGATCGCCTGTATAAATATAGATACCAAACTGCTTAAGCAGATTATAAATATCAATCATCGACTTCATATGTTCTGCCCCTTCCGATTTGCACGTGCATGGATTCTTTTTCGATCTGTCAAGATGATATCCACAGGAATATCATGGGATGCAGCAGGTATGGAACCTACGACCTGTTCTTCAAAGGCCAACGATACTTTTTCTCCTTTAAAGCCTGGCAAATAGCGGTCGTAGTATCCCCCGCCGAAACCGATACGGTATCCTGCTTCATCAAAAACGACTCCTGGTACGATCATTACGTCGATCTGCTCCTTCGCAACGTATTCCGTGCGATCGACAATCGGCTCTTCAATCCCCATATATACTTTTTCCAGCTGGCTGAAATCCGCTATGGCGTAAAATGTCATATTACGTGTTCCCGGCTCACATTTCGGCACGGCCACCGTTTTACCCATTTCCCAAAAAGCTTCTATTATATGACGGGTTTCGACTTCAGGAAACCCAGAGATCGTAACAGCAATCGTTTCCCCTTCTATAATAGAAGGTTCTTGCAATAATCTAGTGCGGATGAGGGCCGACCTTGAGAGGTATGTCCCTTCGTCCATTTCCTTCAGGCGTCGTCTGACCCTATTTCGGATTTCTTTTTTATCCACTCGCTCCGCAACCTTTCTCCTGGGAAGTAAAAAGCCAAAACCACCGTGGGCTTTGGCTAATTGAGCAATTACTTCGTTTCACGGTGAAGAGTGTATTTCTTCTCGCGAGAGCAATATTTTTTAAGTTCAAGACGCTCTGGATTGTTACGCTTGTTCTTTTTAGAAATGTAGTTACGTTCGCCGCAGTCTGTGCAAGCTAAAGTAATATTTACGCGCATCATTAACCCTCCCACTCTAAATCAAGAATAAATAATTGAGCATGATTTATACGACTAACCCATTATAACACAATCTCAAAAAAAATCTAGCATCAATTCATAATTACTTTTGCTATAATGAAATCATTCAGGCAAGAGCACATAAAGGAGGGGGCAGTATGGATATAACACTCATCATCATGGCTATCGGCATCGTGCTGATCATCATTTCATTTTTCTTGAAGGACCCGGCAAAACAAATCGAAAAGGATTTGGAGGAGCTCTCCATCGGCATCTATCAGGAAACAAACGGCATCAAACGTCGGTTGAAAATTGTGGAGGAAGAGCTGCTGCTCGAACCGAACTTCAAAGTGCAGCCGCAAAAAGCGCCCATTAAAAAGACGCCGCCAGAAATGTTCCAGCAGGCCACGTCGCAAGTCGGGACCTCTTCATCAAAACCTGCGCAGCAGTCTGGCGGCAAAGCAAAGCCTATACATAGCATCCTTGTAAGCCAGGTCATCGAACTTGACAAGCAAGGGCTGTCCATTGAGGAAATTAGCAGACTTTCCACATTAACGCCCGAACAAATACGTTCGATTTTATCGAATGGAGGCATATAAATGAAAAAATTGCTGCGTGGAATAGGCATCGGCCTGTTTTTGGCAGGTGCCTTATTCACTTTACTGGATGTTTCGAATGAGCCTCTTACTGAAGAAAGAACTGGAGCGCTTGAAGAGGAAGTTGCAGAGCTTCAGCGGCGGTTGGCCGAGGCAAATGAAGAAATGGCTTCATTGAAAGAAGCCGCTTCCCCTACAGAAAAAGCCGAAGAAGGCCAAGGCGAGACAACAGATGAACAAGCAGCCCCTGCCAATCAAGCAGAAACCGGGGAATCCAAGGCGGTTTCCGGTACAATCTATATTTACGAAGGCGTCTCTCCCTATGACATCGGCAAGCAGGCCGAGGATGCGGGCATCATTGCCAACAGCCGTGAACTGGAGCTGTTCCTGTCTAAACCGGAGTATGCCCGTTCCATCCAAAAAGGACAGTTCGACTTGAATTCCGATATGTCCATCGAAGAAATGGCAAAGACATTGACGGGAAAAAAGGTAGATTAGGAAAGGCATACTAAGCTTCTTTAGGGGGGATACCCCTTTTTCTCTACATTGTAAAATGATATTATCATATATTAATAATAACGATACCCATATAGAAAGAAGAATTCGATGACGCATATTCAGAAGGGAACGAAGGATTTCACTAAAGCAAATTTGGCGCTTTTTGCCGCGGGATTATGTACGTTTGCTAATCTTTACATCACACAGCCGCTACTGCCTGTATTTTCTGACGAATTCGGCATTTCACCTGCCACGGCGAGTTTATCGTTGTCGGTAGCCACTGTTACATTGGCGTTCAGCCTCATTTTGTTCGGCTCCCTCTCAGAAGCTTGGGGACGGAAAAACATCATGACATTCTCCATCATCGCTTCATCGGTACTGACGCTTATTTTAGCGTTCAGCCCCACCTTTGAATCCCTTCTTATCTTGCGTGCAGTCCAAGGGTTTGTCTTGGCTGGCGTGCCTGCAATCGCCATGGCCTATCTGGGTGAGGAAATGGATCCGGCAAGCCTTGGGGCAGCCATGGGACTGTACATCAGCGGAAACTCGGTCGGCGGGCTTATAGGGCGGATTTTCATGGGGACGATGACCGATTTATTTACTTGGCGAATTGGTATCACCTTGCTTGGTATTTTAAGCATTCTCATCAGCCTGTATTTTATATGGGCACTGCCCTCTTCAAAGAATTTCAAAGCACGACCGCTGAATTTTTCCGGTCTCACGAAGTCATTGCTACGGCATTGCAAGGATCCGGGCCTTATTAGTCTCTTTGGCATCGCCTTTGTATTAATGGGGAGCTTTGTGACGCTTTTCAATTACATAAGCTATAAATTGCTTGATGAGCCGTATTCCCTCAGCGCTAGTATCGTAGGGTGGATTTTTATCGTCTACCTCGTCGGTACATTCAGCTCGGCGTGGTTCGGCAGCCTTTCAGATCGATTTGGGAGACAACGCGTCCTGTTTGCCGGCATCCTGATTATGTTCTGCGGCGCCCTGCTGACCATTCCGGAAAGTCTGGTTATCAAAATCATTGGTATTACGATTTTCACCTTTGGATTTTTCGGGGCCCACTCCATTGCCAGCGGAGGTGTCAGCTTCCGTGCGAAAAAGGACAAGGCCCAGGCATCCTCCCTTTATCTTTTCGCTTATTACTTCGGTTCAAGCGTCGGCGGTACGACTGGTGGCGTATTCTGGCACTATTACGGCTGGAACGGCATCGTCGCCTTCATTTCTATCATGCTTCTCATGGCACTCGCCTTAGCGCTCTGCTACACCCTTATATCCAGTAAAGAGAGCAGGAAGGCATCAGAAAAGGCATTGTGATGCGACCGCTGCAGGCGAAATACTTTTTAGAAAAAACGAAGCTGCCCGGAAAACGGGCAGCTTCGTTGCTTTTTATTTTGAACGAACCCAGCTTAACCCGAGCGTCCCTTCCCCTGCATGCACACCCACAGCTGCCGAAAGATGAGTCTCAATGAATTCAATCTCCGGATGAACCTGCTGTAATTCCGCCTTCCACTCTTTAGCACCTGTCTCATTATTACAATGGATGACGGCTACCTGTTCTACTCCGGCTGCGGCTACTGCGTCTTCCAATAAACTCTCGATTTCTTTTCTTGCACGCTTGTCTGCGCGCACTTTCTTTGTGACGACACATGTACCGTCATCAATATAAGAAATGACCAGCTTAATATTCAGCAGATTACTTAAAAGCATTGCCGTTCCTGACACACGCCCGCTCTTATGGAGGTTATCAAGGCTGGCCGGGATGAATGATAGCTCCGAACGTTGGCGCATTTCTATGATTTCTTCAACAATTTGCTCAGGTGTCGCCCTTTGCTTTTCAAGCTGCATCCCCTTTTCAAGCATCTTCTGCATCGGGAACGACCCTATTTTGGCATCGATTGCATATGTCTTGAACCCTGCCTGTTCAGCGGCTACAGGTGCACTTGTCACGGTTCCCGACTGCTTCGAGGATGTATGTACCGCAATGGCACAATCATAGCCCTCCGACTTCAACCTTTCATAGAGCGCTACCTGCTCACCAAAATTAGGCTGGGATGTCTTCGGATGAACTTTCGCCTTCCGCAATCTATCGTAAAACTCCTCGCGTGTCATATCCACCGTCTCACGAAGAGCAGCTTCCTCAAACACTACATTCAAAGCCAAAACATGAATATTATTCTCCTCAATAAAATCTCTCGATAAAAATGCGGCCGTATCAGTAACCCAAGCAATCTTTGTCAACTTCTATAATTCCCCTTGCTGTATAAGTTTCATAGAGTTCAATGTATAAAATGAAAGCGTTTCCTGATAGTGACATTTGTCATGTGCAGGTACTTTTAATATTATGACAGACATAATTCAGACATTTTATTTCCAATCTTTAAATAAAATTCCCGTACAGGTACACATATCAATTTACATATAATTTTATATCGTATACGATGTAAAAAGAGGTGAGGTGATATGATGCAGAAATTGGAGCAGCAACTTTGCTTCGAAGTGTATAAAGCGGCGAACCAGTTTACCAAACTCTATGCAAAAACGTTGCAGCCATTTGGCTTGACGTATCCACAGTACCTTGTACTTCTAGCACTATCAGATGAAGACAGCCAAACAACGTCTTCCCTATGCCAGAAATTAGGTCTTGGCATCGGAACGTTGAACCCTGTCCTGCAAAAGTTGGTGGAGAAGGGCCTGCTCAAGAAGGAGCCCTCCAAGAAAGACAAACGAGCATCCTATTTTTCCCTTACTACTGAGGCGAAAGCTTTGCAGCCAACCGTTGAACGGGCAATCGTCGACAAACTGTCCTGCTTTGACTTTCTCTCTGCTGAGGGCCCTGAGCTGAAGGAAAGGCTGCAGCAATTGAATGAGTTTTTAGGAATGATGAATAAGGAGGAGACAGTATGAGCATTTATGACATCAAGGTGACGGCCGATAATGGGGAAACCTATACGCTCGACCGTTATAAAGGAAAAACAATGCTGATTGTCAATACAGCGACGAAATGTGGGCTTGTGGGGCAATTCGAGGATCTGGAGGCGCTTTATCAAAAGTATGCGGACCGTGACTTTGTCGTACTCGGCTTCCCATCCAATCAATTCAAGCAGGAAGTAGGCACGGCCGACCAGGCATCACAAGCCTGCCGCCTGACGTACGGCGTGACATTCCCGATGCACGAAATCGTCAAGGTCAACGGCGATGATGCCCATCCACTATTTAAGCTATTGACGGAAGAAACAAAGGGCATACTTGGAAAGAGCGTAAAATGGAACTTCACCAAATTCCTTGTCGATAAGGAAGGCAATGTCGTGAAGCGCTTCTCCCCGACGGATAAGCCGTTGAAATTCGAAAAAGAAATCGAAAAATATTTATAAAAAGACGAGGCGAATCGCCTCGTCTTTATTTTATACCGTCACCTTCTGTTCACGGAACACTTCCTGCGCAATCGTCAATGCATTCTGCACGCGCGGAAAACCGATGTACGGCACCAGCTGAAGCAGTGCCTCTACAATTTCCTTCGGTGTCAGCCCTGCGTGAAGTCCGCGTGTAATATGCGTTTTCGTCTGCGGTGCGGCACCCTGCGTGACGACGGCCGTGATGACGACAAGGGCGCGCTTCTTCTTGCCAAGCCCTTCCCTCGAATAAATGTCCCCATACGCAAATTCCACAATCATTTTCCGAAGGTCCGGTGCAATGTCTGCCAGCGCATCCGATTCCACCATCTGCTTCAAGGCGTCCTCCGTCACATATTCCTTCATCGTTTCCAATCCCTTTTTAAAACGGTCCATCTTCATCCCTCCCCTCTAAATATTACCATAGAGGAGGCTGCTGTTCCTCACTTTGCGTCGAAAATTGTACCGTATAAGACATTATATAAACTGTGAAAATGATATAAGGGATAAAATAGCCAAACATAATATACCAGGGAATCCCTACACTTGGCATCAGCATGAAGAGCGGGATGCCTACCATAGGAACCCAAAAAGAACTGTCGTTTTTCTTTCTGTCATAGTGCATTTTCTTTTTGCAGACATTACACTTGGCATCGTAGACCATCCAACTTTTCTTCAGCATTTCCTTGTTCGTCAATTCCACCCCGCAGTGCGGGCACCGAGCACGTTTCGCGTTTCTCGTCAATAGAATTTGGATGAACGTCGTGTTGAAGAATAGAAAAATGATAAAGAAACATTGCAGAAATACGATAGGGTTTTCCAGATTTACCGCAATCAGCGTAATACCAAAACCGAAGCCCAGCAAGCTGATTACAACCCAAATGATCCGGTGTGACTGCACATTCCTAATTACCCGCTGGACAGCCTCATTATTTTGCCAACGCTTTACCTTGAGCAGTGAAAAAATAGCCAATGTATAGGCGGACATCATCATGGCTAATGTAAGCGTCAGCCAAATGATTTTTTCCATCGTCATTGGACTCGGGGCTGTCTCCATCGTAGCTGCCGTTTGCTGCATCGTATCACTCGGTTGAACGGTCAGCCAGGCCAAAAATACAGCCAGCGCAACAAAGGCAGGGAATATGATTGCTACATATGATTTCTTCTTTTCTTCCCCTGACTTCGCATGGCTAAGCATCCGCTCCTTTTGGACCTCCGTCAGATGAAGCTTATCCAATTCCCGCTTCCAATTATCTTGCATCGTCATTTACCAACACCTCCCATTGCTGTTGCGGCAGCGCCTGCTTCAATTTTTCTCTCCCACGCTGCAGCCTTGTCTTCACCGTCGAGACGGGCACCTGCAGGAATTCGGCGATTTCATTTACCTGCAGATCTTCATAATAATAGAGGAGCAGTACTTCCCGGTATTTGATGGAAAGCTTCAAGACGGCGTTCGTAATCTCGCCCCGCTCCTCTTTTTGTACAACATGGCGGTCTGCCCCCATGTTCGTTCCCGTCAACTGCTCCAGCAAGGAAGATGTGCGGTGCTTCCAGCTGCGGAGGTAGTCGTAGCTGCGGTTGACGGTCATTTTCGTCAAATACGTTTTCAATGAAGCACGTTCATCATAGCGGTGGCGTGTCTGATGAAATTTCAGAAAGACATCCTGCACCACCTCTTCCGCCGCACGCTCATCCTTCGTATAAATGAAGGCGACCCGGTACAAATAGTCGCCATATGTATGAATCAGCTGCTCTATTTCCATGATGCATGCCTCCTTTCTTACCCTATAGACGGGGGAACCGGCAGCCAGGACTCATTTTATCAAAATAAATTTTTCATTTTATGAAGAAAGGAGCTGACCCATAAGTTCGCCTATGGATCAGCCCCTCATTTAAGGCTCGAAGCTTTGCAGTGCTTCTTTGGCTAATAGCTGCAGCTCTCCTGGAGCCGAAGCAATGTGCTCGACCGCATTTGCTACAACCATTTTCGAATAGAACGGTAGCACGGGCACAATCTTGCGTAGCAAAATTCCCTGCAGATGCACATCGTCTGCAAGCAGCGCCGCCTCAATATGCACTGTACTTTCGGTCGGATGCTGTTTCAGTAGCTCCACGGCCTCTTCCTGGAGCTCCTCCTTCTTCACCGCTTTCAAAAGGCCCGGTATATGAACAGCTACCTCTTCAGCAGTCGCCTGCTTTAACCTGTCTAGTGTCTCCTTGTCCATCCAACCTCTCCTTTTCTATATACTGCAGGAACGATGCCACCATCCGTTTTCCTGTTACAGTGCCGATTGATTCCGGATGGAACTGCAGGCCGAACACCGGATAGTCCTTATGCTGGATTGCCATGATTTCTCCGTCGTCTTGTGAAGTCGCGGTTACGGTAAAATCCGGATGGAGGGTGGGGCGCTCAATGATCAAGGAATGGTAGCGCATGACCTCCACCTCTTCATCCAGGCCTTCAAACAGCCCTTGCTTTTCGTAGGCTAGCATGCTTGTCTTTCCGTGCATGATGTGGTTTGCACGGATGACATTTCCTCCGAACGCTTCACCGATCGCCTGATGCCCAAGACAGATGCCCAATATGGGAAACTCTTTATACAGTTCGCGGATTACCTGTACCGTGATGCCTGCCTCTTTCGGTGTACCCGGTCCCGGCGACAGCACGATTGCTTCCGGCTGCATACGGCGGATAGCTTCAATCGTCACCTCATCATTCCGGACGACCTTCACTTCCGGTCCATGCAATGCAATTTGATGATACAGATTATAGGTGAATGAATCATAGTTATCGATTAGTAAAATCATCTCCGCACCTCCAGTAATGCACGCGCCTTGTTCAGCGTTTCCTCATATTCCGACTCCGGTACGGAATCATGCACGATTCCGGCCCCCGCCTGGACGTAGGCTTTCTTGTCCTTGACGACCATGGTGCGGATTGCAAGCGCCAGATCCATATTGCCCGACGCGGAAATATAGCCGATTGCGCCGGCATATACGCCACGCTTTTTCTGTTCAAGGGCATTAACAATCTGCATCGCCCGTATTTTCGGCGCACCCGACACCGTCCCCGCTGGCAGGCTGGCTGCGAGGACATCCAGAACATGCCGGTCGTCCCGCAGTTCCCCGACCACCTCGGACACGATATGCATGACATATTTATAGCGCTCGATGGCCATATATTTGGAAACTTGTACGGAACCGATTTTCGACACTCTCCCTACATCGTTCCTTCCTAAATCGACCAGCATCTTGTGCTCGGCAATTTCCTTTTCATCCCGTAGCAACGCTTGTGCAATAGCTTCATCCTCTTCTGGCGTCTTCCCTCTCGGCTTTGTGCCCGCAATCGGATTCGTCGTCACTACCCCGCCTCTCACCTTTACAAGGCTCTCCGGGGAGGTACCCAAAATGGTATAGTCCCCAAACTCCATATAGAACATATAGGGGGATGGATTGTTTGCACGTAGCTTGCGGTACAAACCGAATGGATTGTCGCTGAATTCAGCCTCGAAGGTTTGCGACAGCACCACTTGGAAGATATCGCCGTTCCGGATATGCTCCTTCGCCGTTTCGACCATTTCGATGAAGCGCCCCTTTTCAATCGTCGGACTGAATGAAATAGCGGAGGGCTCTTCAATCTCCTGCCGTTGGGACTTCCCTAGCTGTTGTTCCATCAAGTCGGCTGCCTTCTCGAGCTGTTCTGCCGTTTTGCCAGTCTGGAATAAATCAATCGCCGCAATAGTCACAGTCTGCAGCAGGTGATCGATGACGACGAATGTATCATAGAAAAACACATGCACATCCGGCATCCGGTAGACATCGTTCACAATGTCCCCTATTTTTTCAAAGTGAAAGGCGGTTTCATATCCAAAATAGCCGATTGCCCCTCCGAAAAAAGCAAATGGATAGGCACCACTACGTATCGGCAAACAGCTTTTCAGCTTTTCCATCACTGGAATGTCCTGCTCCGTCGTCTCCTCACCCATCCGGAATAGGCAGCTCGACTTGCCCCCCTTCAATTCTGCGACGGGATTTGCCGCAATGAAGGAATAGCGGCCGCTTTCCTCATATTTCGCATTTGATTCCAATAGAACTTTATGCTCTCCCTGCAGTGCGTTGAAAATCGATACCGGGGTCAATGTATCCCCTTGTATCGTGCGTACTGCATAATCTCTTGTCTCAACTGTCATCTCAACTATCCTCTCTCAGCTCAATTTGCACACAAAAAGGCCCTCCGCAGTAAAGGACGGAGAGCCGTGGTGCCACCTTCATTGACTAATTACTAGTCCACTCTTTTCCCGTAACGTGGGACGTACGTCGAAGCATTTCCTCTTCGCAGCTAGAAAACCCATTCATGCCATCCTTCGCACCGGTTTCCCACCAACCACCGGCTCTCTTTCGCTTCGTCTGGCACTACTACTCTTTCATCCTTGCCTTTGCTTTATTTTAATATAAAATTTTTCATTATTCAAACAATTTTTTCTTTCTCTTCATGCGAAGGGATGTCAAAAAGAAGACTGTATTCCCTCTAAAGTCGAGAAAATACAGTCTTTGTATAGAATTCCGATATCAAACAACCGTTCGCTGCGAACTAACTATTCGGGAAGAATACCTTATTCACAAACGGCAGGGACGCTTCTTCAAAACGCTCTGCGTCCAATGCAATGACAGACAATTCAATGCCGCGCCATGTAAACTCTTCTATCAACGCCTCCGGTATGGAAGAAGGGTCGAATGTATTGGCTGTCAGCAGTATGAATTCGGCATCGTCCTTCACCCTGTATGCATCAAAGAGGTGCAGGGCCTGCTTATAGAGAAGAGCCATATCTTGTTCATTCTCCATTTTCATCTGCTGCAGACGCTGTATGCCATCCGGTAACAGCTCCCCGTGGGGAAACAGGCATCGATCATTGATTGTGGCGACAATGCAATCCCTTTTCTGCCCTGCGCACAATTCCATAAGAGGAAGAATGAGACCCTTCGCCTGGGTTTCAAATTCTTTCATCCCCTTGGATGTATCCAGACCTATTATTAATGGTGCTGCATGATCTATTCGATGACGGAACGGGACATACGTCACATTCCCCTTGGTAAATGTCTTATCCTTCAATGTCAGCTTATGCTGAACGGCCCTTACATTACGCTGCCCCTCATCTTCATAAGGGACGACCGGCGGGACCGAGCCTTCCAACTTACCGGTCCGCTCTTGGAAATCAACAGCAACTGCAATGGAATTCACGAATGCTTCATCACGCGCAAACCGCTGCAAAAATAACTGCTGTACTTCCTCAGTGAGTTGCTGGAACATTTCGCTATTATATAAAAAACGTAGAACATCATCATAAAATAATGTCTTCAATTTCCATCCACACACCTTATTTTTAAAATATACTTGTTAGTATATAAAAAATACCCGAATAAAAATAGTAAAGTGACCTGAAATACGAAATTCGCTGTTTCAAAGGCAACGAAAAGGGAATAAACCTACAAAAGTGCATTTACGCCTATTCAGCTGTTCATTCGACAAGCCGGCCCATATTGTCTGGGGACAACAGATTCTCTCTTGTTATCCACCTTCGACGATTTGGTAACTTTCTTATAAGAAAAAAACCGTCTTTCAGACACGTGAACGTCGGTTAAAGCGCGGGCTTTCAAGAATCTTCACAAGGGACAGTCCGGACACAAGTAGGATGGATGCAACGCCAAATAATACGACACCAGGAATGGTATAATGCAGTAGCAATAACACGATACTCACGCTCATAATAATCCCGCCAATAATCAAAAGTGCGATGCTATCTTTCATAAACATCCTCCTCGTCGAGAATAATAACTTATTTATTCCTTTTTTCTGACTGTTTCAAACAATACGTTGTCTTTTTGTATCATGTATTTATATACATATTATCCAATGTTTTGTTTGATTCGTATATTTTAGAAACCTTTTGGACGTTTTGTACGTATGTTAAGTGAACCTATTAAAAGGAGATGGCTAATTTGAAGAAAACATTATTGATTGGAATGACTCTGGGCTCTGCTGTACTGGTTGCTGCATGTGGGGATACAGCCACAGTGGAAGACGACACGACGAAAAAATCGGATTTGACGCTTGAGGAAGTATACGAAAAAACGTTGGAGCGCCAACAAGAGCTGAAAAGCGCCAAGGCAGACATGGCAGTTGAACAGAATATCGAGGTGGAAATGGAAGGCGAAACGGCTGAAATCAACACTTCCTCTGATTTGACAATGGACATGGTGGTGGACCCTATCCAATTGTATGCAAAAGGCGAGACGACGATGGTAGACAGTGAATCGGGAGAAGAGATGAGCATGCCGACAGAAATATATATGACAGAGGATGACGGCTTTTTCATGTATCAGGATTTCATGGGCGGCTGGATCAAAATGCCGAGCGAGGAATATGACGCCATGATGAACCAGGCTGGCATGCAGACTGATGCATCAGAGCAGCTTCGACAGCTGCAACAGTTTGTCGAAGACTTCACTTTTAAACAGGACGACGACCAATATATTTTGACATTGGAGGCTGAAGGGGAGAAGTTCCTGCAGTTCATACTCGATCAGGCAAAGGCTGCACTTGGCTCGACAGCCGAGGAAATGACAGCCGACATGGAAAACATGACAATTGACGAAGCAAAGTATATCCTATACATCGATAAGGAAACATTCAACCTGGAGAATATGGAGATGGATTTAGTCATGACGATGCAGGTCGAGGGCCAGACGCTGAAAATGAGTCAAAATACAACAGCCGACTATTCTGAATTCGACACAATCGATGCCATCACCATCCCGCAGGATGTCATCGACAGCGCACAAGTATTGGAATAGGCAAGAGCCAAAATAACAGCCCGAGTCATATAATGGCTTGGGCTGCTTTTATGTATCATTCCTCCAGATAAGAGCAACAGTAGTCTGTCACAGCTTCCACTTTCAACAGGAAGGAG
>JBJEFP010000345.1:0-3349 GCA_051874195.1 Lysinibacillus sp.
GACTGGAAGACAAGTTTGCCCCGATGACAGACGAAGAACTCCAGCATATGACGGTAGTATTTAAAGAGCGCCTGGAAAAGGGTGAAACAATCGCGCAAATCGTGCCTGAAGCATTTGCGGTCGTGCGTGAAGCCTCCAAACGAGTTTTGAACATGCGCCACTTCGACGTACAGCTGATCGGCGGCCTTGTATTGACGGAGGGCAACATTGCTGAAATGCCTACCGGGGAAGGGAAGACATTGGTCGCTTCCCTGCCTTCCTATGTACGTGCACTAGAAGGAAAAGGCGTGCACGTCATCACGGTGAACGACTACCTGGCAAAGCGTGACTTCGAGCTGATCGGCCAGATCCATCGATTCCTCGGTCTGACAGTCGGTCTGAATGTGCCGATGATGGAGCCGGATGCGAAAAAGAATGCGTACAACGCGGACATCACATACGGCGTCGGTACGGAATTCGGCTTCGACTACCTGCGTGACAATATGGCCCATTCCATCGCAGATAAGGTGCAGCGCCCTTATCACTTCGCCATCATCGATGAAGTGGATTCCGTTCTTATCGATGAAGCGAAGACGCCGCTCATCATCGCCGGTAAAATGATGGCCAATGCAGAGCTTCACCAGATTGCCGCCATGCTGGCAAAACGTTTCGTCGTAGAAGAGGATTATGACTTCGATGAAGAGACGAAGGCCACTTCCCTGACGGAACAGGGCATCGAAAAGGTGGAGGCTGCATTCGGCGTCGACAACCTTTACGACTTGGAGCACCAGACACTTTACCACTACGTCATTCAGGCCGTGCGAGCACATGTGATGTTCAAGCGGGACGTAGACTACATCGTCCGTGACGATAAAATCGAGCTTGTCGATATGTTCACAGGCCGCATCATGGAAGGCCGTTCATTATCTGATGGCCTGCACCAAGCAATCGAAGCAAAAGAGGGCGTTACCATCACTGAGGAAAATAAGGCCCAGGCACAGGTAACGATCCAGAACTACTTCCGTATGTACCCTACATTATCGGGAATGACAGGTACTGCGAAAACACAGGAAAAGGAGATCATGGAAGTATACGGCATGAGCGTCGTCCAGATTCCTACGAACAGGCCGCGTGCCCGTGTCGATAAGGAAGACCTCGTATTTGAAACGGTCGAGCAGAAATATGAATACGTGGCCCAGGAAGCGCTGCGCCGCCACGAAAACGGCCAGCCGGTGCTGATCGGGACAACCTCCATCCTGCAATCTGAAGAGGTATCAAAATATTTAAAGAAATATAGTTTGCCTCATCAAGTATTGAATGCCAAAACAGTCGAACAGGAAGTGCAGCTGATTTCCGAAGCCGGGCAAAAGGGCCGTATTACCGTTGCGACGAACATGGCCGGCCGTGGTACGGATATCATGCTCGGTGAAGAAGTGCATGATTTAGGCGGGCTTTGCGTCATCGGTACGGAAAAGCATGAAAGCCGCCGTGTAGACAACCAGCTGCGCGGTCGTTCCGGTCGTCAAGGGGACCCAGGTGAAACACAGTTCATCCTATCTATCGAAGATGACATGTTCCGCCGGTTCGCAAAAGACGATGTGGAGAAATTCAAAAAGAAAATGACGGCAAACGAAATCGGCCGTATCGAAAACAAAGAGGTCATCGAGCTGATTGAACGTACGCAGCGCATCGTAGAAGGTGCACACTTCTCCATGCGTGAGTACAACTTGAAGCTGGATGATGTCATCAATGACCAGCGCCGCGTCATCTATACGCTCCGCGACAGCGTCCTGAAAAACGAGGACCTGCTCGGCAAGCTGAAAACGATGCTGGATGAAACGGTCGACTTCGCGGTCCGCGACAACGCACCGGAAGATCTTGAAATGGTCGAATGGGACTTCGATAAGATGGAGAAGACGGTCAATTCCCTATTCCTGACGCCGGTCACAATCGACCGCCAGGAGGAAAAGGTAAGCCGCATTCTGGCAAGCCTTCAGCCGCAAGTCGATGAAATCAAGCAAATGATTGATACGTACAGCGAAAACGAGCGCATGATGCAGGTTATTCCAAATGTCATGCTGGCATACATCGACCGCATGTGGGTAAAACACCTCGAGCAGATGTCCCATCTAAAAGAGGGCATCGGTCTGCGCCAGTACCAGCAGGAAGATCCGATGCGCATCTATCAGCGTGAAGGACTGGAGCTGTTCGGCAAGAACTATCAAGAGCTACGCCGTCAAATCGTGGAAGAGCTCGTCATTTTCATGAAGGATTTGACGATTCAAATGCAGGAGGAGCAACAATAATGGGTTTATTTTCATTCTTTAAGAAATCAGATACAGTCGGAAAAGATTCCGCAGTCGACTCGAAAGAAGTCGTACAAGGCAAAACGCCTCTAAGCACAAAATCACAGGTGAAGACGAAGCTTTCCTTCCATCCGGATTGGAACGTCCCGCAGGAGCAGCAATACGTGTTCAACTTCCTGGCGAACGACCTGCAGCCGTTAAAGCCGAACCAGCTATCGCTGGCTGCCATCAATATCGAGGAGGACCCAAAATCAGGCGCCTGGAACGTCAAAGCATTCTTCCGTTCCTCCCTGTCCCAGCCAATCGAGCTTGGTGAAATCGAGCTTTTACTGCTTGATAAGGACGGGAATCGAATCGGTGCGAAAACATTCAACTTCAAGGAGCTGGGCGTCATTCCACCGAACAGCGCGCGCCCATGGGTATTTGAATTCGACAAAGCGTCCTTGGAAACTGAGGAAGTGCCGGAGGAGGGCTGGACAATCGCCTTCAACCTGATTTCCCTGCGCGGCCACCAGTTGGACTTGGATGATACATGGAAAAAACAGCTGCCGAAAGCGCAACAGGAAAAGCTTGCTGAAATCATCAAGGGATTGCCGAAGCTTGGCAAGAAGGAAGTGAACTTCACCGGCTTGCAGATCCACTTGAAGGATGACCAGTCGCTTCACGCTTCCATCTTCATCCGCAACGGGAATGACAAAGCCATCAACCTGGAGCAACTGCCGCTCGAAATCATCGATGCAGCCGGCAAGCTGGTCGCAAAGGGTTCCTTCAAAATGGACCCTGTGCTGACAGTGCAACCGAACTCTACAAAGCCGTGGACATTCATCTTCCCGGCTGAATTGGTGGAGGCAGAAGGAGCCGACCTATCCCGCTGGACGGCACGTGTGCCGCAATAGCTTTACCCATCCGCTCTCCCCTTTCGGGAGAGCGGATATTTTTATGCCCGCCAAGCCGCGTGAAAAGAAGGGAATGTACCGCAGGATAGGATAACCGCTTCCTTTGGGCAGGGAGAATCCTACACGCTCTTCTTGGACAGGAACAAAAGTGCATTCGCGCCCGTTCAG
>JBJEFP010000346.1:0-3325 GCA_051874195.1 Lysinibacillus sp.
GCGTCCGCCCGGAACGGAATATGCGGTCAAGCACATATTTTGGAGAAGAGCCTAAGGAAATTATAAAAATTCTTGCGGATAATGATAGAAAAGGTATCGTCTACGTCTAGGCATTCAAGATGTATGACTGATGCATAGCTCGGTGAAGAACTCTGAAAAAGCGGAGCTTCACAGAAGTCCCCCTTTTAGAGGAAGCATCTAGCTTCCTCCTCCATCACCCTCTCCCTACTTCCCTATAAATCCGGTTGCAAGCCGGAGTCTATGCAATTGCACATAATATTTTGTGAAAAAAACTGTATTATCTTTCTTCAAATCTATAGTATATTCAATTCAAGAAATGATGTTAGGTTTCCTTACATAAAATGAGGGGTGATAAGAATAAAGCTTTACTTTTTGTATCCAGAGAAGAATCGAATGCCATGATAGCCAATCAACAAGTGAACGATACAAGGGAGAGCAATTGCAGGAGTGTCATGGTGTTTCGGCATTTTTGGATGGAAAAGGAGAAAAGGATATTCAGGAGTTCACTGTATTTTTGTTAATAAATATAACATGACTCTTCAAGGTGAAGAAAAGTCGATAGGGGAGAGAAGTCTTCTCTAAGCTGGCGATTGTCAAAGCACGCATGCTTTACTGAACTACTACAGAAATAAAAGGGGGATTCTGCTGATGAGACGATTTAGGAAATTATCTAGTTTTATAATGCTGGCACTGGTTTTAATGCTTGCGGCCTGCAATGTAGAAGGAGGTAAGGAGCCGAGCAATGCATCCGGTTCCGGCACCGCAGGAGAGCTGATTATCGGCATGGAATCCGAGGCGGATGTGCTGGATCCCCATCGTGCGGGAGGATGGGTGACGATGCGTATTACGTATCAGCTGTTCGAGCCGCTGATCGGTGAGGACCTGACGAAATCCTCTGATGAGCAACCCGTACCGGAATTGATGCCTGTACTTGCGGAAAAATGGGAGGTCTCGGAGGACGGCAAGTCATATCTGTTCAACCTTCGCCAAGGCGTGCAATTCCATGATGGAACTGATTTTAATGCAGAAGCGGTAAAGTTCAATCTGGATCGCCTGACGGATGAGAGCTTTGAATATTACGATCAGGTCGCAGCGGCCCGAACTTCGCGTACATGGAAGTATTACAGCGGGGCGGAAATCATCGATGACCACACAATCAAAATCAATTTGTCCCAGCCGTTTTCCGAGTTTCCCCGCATGCTTGCCCAAATCAACTCATTCCAGATCATGAGCCCGCATTCCATTGAAACGTATGGCAATGACAAGGTCGGCGACAATCCGGCGGGGACAGGTCCTTTTAAATATGATGGCCGCCAACGAGGGGCACATGTCACGATTGTGAAAAATGATGACTATTGGGGTGAGGAGGCCAAGCTTGATAAAGTCATCTTCCGACCGCTTTCAGACCCGGCGAGCAGGGTGCTGGCACTGCAAAATGACGAAGTGGACATCATCGCGGTTCCTCCTTCAGATTCTTTGGAGAATTTAAAGGAAGAAGGCTTTAAAGTTGTGACAGGGGCACCACCCCATGTATGGTACCTGACATTCAATATGGACAATGAAATCATGCAAGACAAATTGGTGCGTCAGGCAATCAACTATGCAATCGACCGTGAAGGCATCGCCAATGAGCTGTTGAACGGTACCGTGACGCCTGCCTATACAATCCAGTCGCCAGGCTCGCCGAATTATGACCCGTCAAAGAAATGGTACGAATACGATCCGGAAAAGGCGAAGGAATTATTGGCTGAAGCGGGTTATGAAGAAGGATTCTCTACCATTCTGCAAACATCGGTGGATGGATCCGGGCAATTGATCCCTGTGGATATGGCGGAGTGGATCCAACGTAATTTAGCGGAGGTCGGCATTACGGTCACGCTGGATACGCAGGAGTGGATTACGTATCTTGCGGCCTTCAGTGATGGCATGACGGAAGAGGTAGGGATGAATCAAATGTCATCCGGACGCAACACACCATACTTCCTGTCCATGGTGACGCATTCCAGCTTCTCGGCACCTGGAGGATTCAACTCGGGCAAATATCAAAATGCGGAGCTGGATGCCGTATTGGATGGGGCAGCCACAAGCCTGGATGAAGTGGAGGCAATGCAGCTTTGGGATAAGGCGGAGGCCATGATTATGGAGGACGCGGCACTGGCTCCCATTGTAAATGACTCGGCCCCGTATGTCGTAAATCCTCGGGTGAAGGGCTTTGTGGTTCCTGCAGAAGAGTGGTACAGCCTGGCACAGGTAGAGCTTTCAGAGTAAGTGGATTCTAAAAACGGAGGGCGGGTCAACCTTGCCCCTCCCTTATAAAAAACTGAAAGGGGTATGCATATGGCTCGTTTCATCATTTCACGACTGCTTTCTACCATACCGGTACTATTTGGGGTATCTGTTGTCGTCTTTTTACTGATTCAGCTCATTCCCGGAGATCCGGCCAAGTCGATTCTGGGAGGGGATGCAACACCGGAAGCCGTAGCCGAAATCCGTCAGGAAATGGGGCTTGATGACCCGCTGTATAGCCAGTATGTCGATTGGCTGATGAGATTAGCAGGCGGGGACCTCGGCTATTCCTATACGCTGAGTTCTGAAATCGCCCCGCAAATTATTCCGCGCTTCATGAACAGCTTGATCTTGACAGCAGCAAGCATCGTCATTTGTGTGGTGCTGGGAGTGGGCCTGGGCCTGCTCAGCGCCTTGACGAAAGGGAGCTGGTTTGACCGGCTCAGCATGGGCATCGCTTCCATTGGTGCGAGCATGCCGGTGTTCTGGATCGCCTTAATGCTGATGTGGTTTTTTGCCATCAAAATCGGCATGTTCCCGGTCAGCGGCATGTATAACATGCGAAATCCCGGGGGGGTGCCGGATTTATTGCACCACTTGATTCTCCCGGCCTTTGCGACCGCGACCGTTTCCATCGCCGTCATTGCGCGGCTCTCCCGCAACACCTTCATCGATACGTTACACAAGGATTATGTAGGTTATTTCCGTGCATTTGGATTAAGTGAAGGAAGAATTAATATCGTTCATGTGCTACGCAATTCACTGCAACCGATTTTAAATATTTCGGGCTTGCAGGTAGGCTACATCATTGGAGGTGCACTGTTCAGTGAAGCGGTATTTAATTGGCCGGGCATAGGACAAGGGCTTTACATTGCGATAACATCCAATGACTATCAAATGATTCAAGCGGGCGTTCTGTTGATTGCTGTTACTTTTGTTTTTGTAAACCTATTGGTCGACGTAGTTAATGTAATGATTAGTCCAAAATTGAAGGACGCCATTAAACGTTCATAAGGAG
>JBJEFP010000347.1:0-3303 GCA_051874195.1 Lysinibacillus sp.
CTACGCTCTCTTTTCCAGAACGAGCACACAGAGGCCGCAGAAATCGAGGAAGGATAGCTCACCACTTTCGAACTTTTCCTTCCAAAGAATCGAAATGGTTCCCTGCGAAATGCCTTTGTCCAGCAATGTCCTGACATACTGCTTGTCCTGGTGGAGCATTTGCGTCCGCTCATAAAGCGCAGGGCTGGAAAATGGATTGTTGCTCGGTCGGACGTGGTGGGCAAGTTGTTTGGCGATTGTTTCGCAGATGGCTTCCATGTGCTGTTTGTACAGTGCCACATCGACAGTTGAATTGACGAAGCATACTTCAATCAAAATCGCCGGCCGCTTTGTGCCGTTCAGGAATGCCAGATCATTTCGTTTTTTGGCACCCCTGTCCGGAAAGCCGGCCGCCTTACCGATTGCTTTGCTCAGCTGGGATGCAAGCGGCTGCATCTTGGCATCCTGATACAGCACCTCGGTCCCGATGGCGCGAGTGTGCTTCCCGGCTATCGCGTTGAAATGGATGCTGACATCCAGCTGCCGCTCCGTGCGATTATGGGCCTGCACCAGATAACGGAGGTTTTCAGACTGGCTTTTAGACGAATCATCCTGAATGGGATGAACGACGATGCCCATCCCTTTCAATCTGCTCACAACACCATCCACTACCCTTCTCGCCTCTGTCACCTCATCAATAAGTCCGACCGCCCCTGTCCCCGGCTTCCAATGTCCGGGACTGATTGTAATCATGCCATCTCCCCCTTTATCCATATTATCGATTGGAAAAGCGAAAAATGGGACAAGGAGGTCACTTTGTTGGCTTCAGCATGCGCAGCTGCTCATCGGCGAACTGCTGGATTTTCTGGTATTCGCTCTCGAATGCATCATACGGAATCGGTCTGCTGATGAAATAGCCCTGGATCTTATCGCAGTCGCTGCGCACCAAATAGTCCAGCTGCTCCGCCGTCTCGATTCCCTCGGCGACCACCTTCAGCTTCATATGCTTCGCCATGGAGAGAATCATCTTCACGAGCGCCTCGTCGTCTGGGTTATCCAGGATGTTGCGGATAAAACTGCGGTCGATCTTCAAATAGTCGATCGGAAAATCCTTCAAATACGCCAGCGATGAATAGCCCGTGCCGAAGTCGTCCACGGCGATCGTCACGCCAAGGTCCTTCAGCCCCTGCAGGACAGGGGTGGCAAGCCTAGTGTTCACCGTCATGCTTTCCGTGATTTCTAGCTGCAGGTGCGAAGGCTCGAGGCCGGTGCGTTCCAGCGTCTGCCTGACAAATTGAATGAAATCCTTTTGATAGAGCTGTCCGATCGACAGATTCACCGCCACCTTCATCGGCCTGTTGTATTTTTGCTGCCATTTGACCGTCTCCTGGCATGCCGTTTCCAGCACCCATTTGCCGATGGGTACGATCAGGCCGCTTTCCTCGGCAAGCGGGATGAAGTCCAGCGGTGCGACCATCCCCTTCTCCGGATGCCGCCAGCGTACGAGCGCCTCCACCGAGCGGATCGCCCCCCGATGCAGGTCCAGCTGCGGCTGGTATTCCAAAAACAGCTCTCCCCGTTCAATGGCCCTCTTCAAATCATGCTCAAGCACAAGCTTGGCTGCCCGGTCCTCTTGCATACATACAGTATAGAAGGCGATGCGCTCCTCCTTCTTCGCCGCTTCATAGGCGGCAAATTGGGCAAACTGCAGTAGATCCCCCGCATTCTTCGCATCTGCCGGATAAAGGGAGATGCCGATATTGAAAACACTGCTTACCGAAAAATGGTCCATGACGAGCGATTGGTGCATCATCTGCTGCAGCTCGTACGTAAAGCTGGTAATGGCTTGGGCATTGTCGTAACTCGGCATGAAAACAGCAAAGCGGTCCTCCGGCAATTTTATGAGCAAATAACCGTGAGGCAGCAATTCCCGTAGACGCTGTGCGATGATTTCCAGCATCTTGTCTGCATAGGCGGTACCGAGCGAATTCTTGACCCCCTCATGACGGTCCACCCCAAGCACAATCAACGCTTTCGGCGAGGTGTCCTCCAGCAGATGCTCGGACAGGTGCTCTAGTAGAAAGCGCTCGTTCGGCAGTCTTGTCCCCTCGTCATAATACGCCAGCTGCTTGATTTTCTTCTCCTTTGCCCCCAGCGTTCTGTTCGCCTCCATCAGACTGATGAACGGAAGCTCGGCAGTCGCATAGTAAATGGATTTGAACAGCAGCCAGTAGGCCATGAGCTGGAAGATATGGCCGGTGAAATTGTAAATATCGTATACATCCGAATAGGTAACAAACATTATGTCGCTGCAGAGCAGATTGAGCGAAGCGGCAATCATGAGAATGGCGCGACGTGGCATCGACCTCATCTGCTTGATGAGTACAATCAGCAATGCAACCGTCAAAACGAATGCCACCAGCTGCAGATTACTCTTAAGCGCCGTCACACCGTCAGCGTCCACCAGCTCCGGCAGCAGCCTGCTCGGTGCATAGACGATGGCGGCGATGGCGATGGAGAACAAAAAGCTTGCCACATATAAGGTTGAAATAGACGATTTGGACATCTGTTTTTCCTTTACTAGCATAATGACCAAGACGCCGATTGGAAACATCAATCGGGTAGCCATATAAAACCAGGTGGCAGCGTATGGGTCGCTGTCATGGATGAAAAACGGCATTCCTTTATAGGACAATGCATGCATCACGACCAGTATGCCGATCGCCAAAAAAAGAGCTCCTATATAAATTGTTCTGCTGTTTTTATCGAATCGTGAACTCAGCAAGATTTGAATGGCAATGGCCAATGAGCAATAGGATACGAACATCTCAATAATCAGGTGAATCGAGATATAGTTATTCTCCCCAAATATTCCATGAAGCGGCTCCCGGAAGACGATCACCATGCCCGCAATAATAAATGTCAATAGTATGGAGAAGAGTTGGGGTTTTTGCTCGAATAGAATTTGCTTGTATGTTTTCATACGTATCACCGCCGCCGAATTAGTAATTTATGTATTTGAAGTTATAATTTATATTACCACAATAGTGTACAGAAATATTATTTGTTCACAAATTTTACGAAGAAATTTTTACATATTAAGGAAAAGTATCGGTTTCGCACTTTTTTCTGTGGAATCGGCAACGCCATGTCCCAGCAGCCATTCCAATTCATTATAGGAAGCGTTGCTCTGTAGCAAAAGGCGCATGCCGACAGCTGCATTCCCACCTCCTTCGCTGCAATCAACTAGCAGGTCATCCTTGATGACTTTTTCCTAAAAAACACGCTTTGCTATCCGGCTGATCGACAGGCGTGTTGCATCAA
>JBJEFP010000348.1:0-3298 GCA_051874195.1 Lysinibacillus sp.
CCTTTACACACACCGCATGGACGCTTGTGAAAATGGCGTCTGCCGAAAATGCCATAGTTGGAATCCAAGTGAGCCGGACATGCCCGCTATCCCACTTGGCGTAGATTGATTTCAGTTGCTTGATGTTGATTCCCCCCCTCGTTTGTTTACTTTATAATGATGAAGTCGACAGCTTTACCAACAGCGCTTCATTTCGAAAGTGCAGTGTCTCATCATCGGTCAAGGCATAGCTTGGCTGGATGATGGATCTTGTCTGCCACTCATCAAAGGCTTCTTTACGTTTGGGCTCCTGATAATGCGGGCAGAAGGTGCCTGCGAGCAGGCCAAGCCCCTGTACCTCCTCATAGCTCCCATCATCTAATTCGCAAAGGCACACATCGAACCAGCACATGGCACCTGCACTGATGCCTGCCAAAACGGTGCCCTGTTGATAAGCGTTTTTCAATAAAGCATCGAACCCCGCTTCCCGCCATTTTTTCAGCATGAATTGTGTATTCCCTCCTCCGACATAGAGGATATCCTGCTCGTTCAGGAAGGCCTGCATCGACGGGCTGGCCAGCTTGTCCTGTGTGATATGGCTTGTCTCGCAGTGCGGAAAAGCCTCATAAAAGCGGTCGATATATCCTTGCGCATCGTTGCTCGCTGTCGGGACAAAGCAGATTTTCACCGCTCCGTCGCTCCTTGCTTGGCTGATAATGTATTCATCTATATAAGCGGGGATGTGCCGTGAGAATCCTCCGCCTGCTATTGCAATGATTGTCCGGTTCAAGGCGCTGGCCCCTTTCACTCTATTTTTCATCTTTCAAGAACATAGCTGTACAGCGTATCCTTGCGTTTGAAGCCCGCCTTCACGTATACATGGTTTGCCTGGTCATTGACATTGTCCACACATAGCTGGATGTTCTCTATCCCAGGAAAGCCGAACATTTCCGCCAGTATTTCCTTCAACAAGATGGTGCCGAGCCCCCGGTTTCTCGCAGCAGGTGAAATGGCAATGTATTCTAGCGAGGCCTCCTTCATTTCCGGGTCTACCTCAAAATAGGCATAGCCGATCAATCCGTCCGCCTCTGTCTTCATGACATGTAAAATATGCTCGTCATTCAGCCGGCTGATGATGGTTTGTGCATCGTAGTATGTACGTGGAAATTCTGCGTCATGAAGCTCCCGGAAGGCTTTTTCATCTTCTGCTGCAAAGCGTTTACTCACCCGTCCTTCAACCGGCTGCATCTGGTCCTTTGACATCAAAAGTGTCAGATGCTCTCCGGTTTTCCGTGCGCCAAGTTGCTGGACAAAATGCTGCTGCTGGCGATTCTCTTCATTGAGAAAGAAGTAGAATTTACGTAGCGCTGGATAGGCTTGCATACATGCTTCCCATAGCCCGGCCTGCTCTTCTGTTGTGGCCGATTGATTGAATGGCCCCCAAACTTCCGCGCTTTCTTCGTCAATGTCCAGTCCGACCGTAGCGGTTAATTCGCCCGTTTCCTTTCTTACTGCAAAGAAGGCGGCGTTTCCGTTTTCATCTATAAAATCCTCGGCAAGTGTCTGCTCGATTTCCAGCAGATTTTCCCCGCAGTAGCCGATATGACTGTGCTTATGCTGATTCATTTCTGCAAGAAACTGTGCCAGCTCCTGGAATTCCGTTGCTCTTTCTATCTTCTTCTCCATAGTGCATCTCCTTTTATAAGTAGTGGCTCATGACAATCTGCTCGCCTCTTTTGCCCATCATGCGTCTTCCCTCATCGATGAAGCCGCATTTTTTATACAATGCCTGTGCCGCCGTGTTGCGAAGATTCACCCCGAGGACGATTTCCGTAATATGCGGGAAATGAGCTCTGACAAAGTCCGGCAGCAAAACAAGCGACTGCTTTGCGTAGCCTTTTCCTTGATGATTGAAAGCTGTGGAAAACGCCCGCAGCAGGATGGCTGCAGGATTGTCTGAATAGCTTTTCGGTCCTTCCTTTTCGTGCAGCACAAAAAAGGTGACGAGCGCGTCCTCTTCTACCGCAAGGATGCAATGGCGATTTCGGTCCTCCTTTGCCAGCTCGATGCACTCTGCCGGTGTCCCTGTAAACTCAAGCTGCCCTTCTGATAGATTGTACTGTTCGATTAATGGCTGAAAGGATTCGTTATACGCTAGAAGCTGCATGTATGTCCACCTCTTCTTTTTTGATGTTTGAAATGATTATTGCACGGGAAATAAATTCTGTATTTTTAGAAATTTTAGAAAATATTAAGTTTACTTTTTGCCTAGCATTTCTACAAGAATCCAATATGCTCATAGTAGCCAAGCTCTTTTTCATTGTTCCTTCTTGTAAGTGTTGAAATGTCAGCCAGACATCTTCGCTAATTTTGCGGACGTGAAAATCATATAGCTCCATTTCTGTCAGTACGCCCCCTTCCACCAGACACTCCTCACGTGCGACAAGACGGCCGGAGCTGCCGAACCCTCTGCAAGTAGCTCCGTCAGAAAATCTGTGCTTTGCCGATTCTCCATCATCAAATGGCTTTTATCCAATTCGACTAATTGTTCATGCCGGCCCCCTTTTATTTTCCGAGCCTGCAATGCACGACCATGGAGGTGCTGTCCTTTGTGAACGCCGCCTTCTTCCAATTGCCGAACAGGGAAACAAGCTCGAAGCCGTGCATCTCCATCAGCCGGAGCAGCTCCTGCGGATAGGTGTAGCGCAGGGAAATCGAGCTTTTCTCCACATGGGCGAGCTCCCCCTCCTCGACCGTTTCGATGACTGTCGTACAGTGGAGAATCTGCGTCACCGGGTTATACACCTCCGTCTCCCTTTCCATGCGCACTGCCGCCGAACCGTCCAGCTTTTGCGTTGTATGCTCGTATACTTCCGCAAGCTCGCTCAGGATCGGGTTTCGCGTATCAAAGATAAAGTGCCCATGCGGCTGCAGGTGCCGCTTTACCGATTCAAACAATGCATTCTGGCTGTCATTCGTCAGGAAATGCTGAAACGAATTGCCCGTCATATAGATGAGCGGTGCCTTCATATCGAGGTCCAGCTCGGTACAATCCTGCCTGTGGAACGCCATGTCCAGCTTCGCCTGTTCCGCCTTCTGCCTCGCAAGCGCCAGCATGCCCTCATGGATATCGACGCCCACGACCCGGTAGCCACGCTTCGCCATGGGGATGGCCAGCCTCCCTGTACCGCATGCCAACTCAATGACCGGACCGTTCATACCGGACGCAGCCTCCTCAATATACGCCAGGTCCTCGACATAATCATTGTATAGGGCATCATAGCCTGCAGGGTCCTCGTATTTTTCCAGGTTCTCTTGA
>JBJEFP010000349.1:0-3281 GCA_051874195.1 Lysinibacillus sp.
GCTAATTTGAAAGCCTGCTCTAACTGACCGGTCACCATAGGCAACTCTCCTTTTCTGTTGTATTCCTTATTATTATATCAAATATCTTGATAAGAATTCACATAAATTTACCTGAAAAGAATATAATTTTTCTGAATAATGAAAATAATTATCATTATGTATCATTCAAGGCTCGATGCACCACTATTTCTTCTATAAGAAAAGGGCCTCCACCTACCTATTTTCCAATGTCTGAATCAAGTAGCTATATGGTATTTTTTTGACTTCCCCACTTGCCTCCGACATCTATCGAGAAAAAATCCCCTGTACCAAAAGACATGGCCAAGTGTGCAAACGTCGAAAAACCGTGGTCCTGCATACCGTTCCCCCAGACATGCTCAAGATACAATAAAGACTGTAGACCGGCCCGTGATTTTCCGGGCTTGTCTACAGTCTGATACAGTTATTCCTTTATGGGTTCTGATTGACCGATTGGCTGCAATTTTGTTTCCACATGTGAGTTTCCACTCATATTGAAGATGATGTTCAGCAAGATGGCCGTCAATGAGCCCGTTACGATGCCGTTCGAGAACAAGATGGATAGACCATCCGGTAAGAACTGGAACACTTCCGGTACGACGGATACGCCGACACCAAGGCCGACCGCACAGGCGACGATCAACGCGTTCTCCATCGATTTCACGATTTCCGGCGCCAGCATTTTCATCCCTTGGGTAATAACTGTCCCGAACATGGCCGTCATGGCTGCACCGAGCACCGGTGTCGGGATAATCTGCGTGAGTGCTGCCGCTTTTGGCAGGAAGCCCAATGCGACAAGCATCACACCCGTGATAAAGATGACTTTGCGTTCCTTCACACCCGTAATTTGGACAAGGCCCACGTTTTGGGAATATGTCGTATATGGGAAGGCGTTAAAAATACCGCCGATGATGGACGCAAACCCTTCCGCACGATAGCCCTTCGCCAAGTCTTTCGAATGAAGCGGCTTTTTGCAGATGTCGCCCAGCGCATGGTATACACCTGTCGATTCTACAAGTGATACGATTGCTACAAGTGTCATCGTGATGATCGGCTCAATATGGAACTCAGGTGCACCGAAATAGAACGGCTGCACCATATGGAACCATGAAGCTTCCTTCACTGGTGCGAAGCTGACGACATCCATCAGCAGCCCTAAAATCGTACCGCCCACAAGCCCTATAAGGATAGCGATGGCACGTATGAAGCCTTTTGTAAAACGATAAATCAACACAATCGTCAATAATGTGAAGAATCCTAAAAACAGGTTCGTCGATGAACCGAAGTCAGCAGCGCTTGCATCCCCGCCACCCATGTTCGTCATCGCTGTCGGCAATAGCGAAATACCGATGATCGTCACGACACAGCCTGTGACGACCGGCGGAAAGAACCGTACCAATCTACCGAAGAAGCCCGAAATCAGGACAATGATGATACCTGAGGCGATGATGGCGCCGTAGATAGCACCGATGCCAGTCGTCGTCCCGATTGCGATGATTGGCGTCAGTGCCGTAAATGTACAGCCGAGTACAACCGGAAGACCGATGCCGACAAATTTACCGCTCCATACCTGCAGGAGTGTCGCAACCCCGCACATTAAAATATCAATGGCCACCAGGTAGGTCATCTGTTCTGTATTGAACCCGAGGGCGCCGCCGATGATGAGGGGCACTAAAATCGCCCCTGCGTACATTGCCAGTAAGTGCTGAATGCCAAATGCCGTTGCTTTTATGTTATTCATCAGAATTCACCATCTTCGAAGAATTCGACCCTTCCGTTCGCCAATGATTTGATGCGGGCCAGCGATTCAATGCGGACTCCTTGTTGACGCAGCAGCTTGCCGCCGTCCTGGAAGCCTTTTTCAATGATGATGCCGACACCTACTACGTTTGCACCCGCCTGCTCTGCGATATCCAGCAGGCCCTTCACCGCTTCCCCATTCGCCAGGAAATCATCGATGATGACGACATTATCATCCGCGGATAGGAAGCTTTTCGATACGGAAATTTCATTCGTTTCATTTTTGGTGAAGGAATGTACCTTCGATGAATAGAGATTATCCGTTAATGTAAGGGACTTGCGTTTACGGGCGAATACAACCGGCGCACCGATCGTCAGCCCTAAAAATGTAGCTGGTGCAATACCCGACGATTCAATCGTCAGTACCTTCGTAATGACTTCATCGGCATAGCGGTTCGCCAATTCATCACCGATTTCCTTCATCAAAAGCGGGTCGATTTGATGGTTCAGAAATGTGTCCACCTTCAATACAGTGTCCGATAAAACCTTGCCTTCTTTTTCGATTTTCTCTTTTAAAAGCTTCACAGCGGCGAGCTCCTCCTCTATTTCCATTCTCACGCATATAACAACCGTCACATCATCTGCCCCGATTTTCGGGAATCCGGGCCCCCTGCAGAAAGAAAAAGCTCGAAAGCCCGCCCCCATAAGGAAACAAGTCTTTCGAGCATACGCCAAAAGAAATACAAATAAAAGCAGCGCTGACACTGACATTCTACTAGTAAAACCTGCTCCTCATAGTCGACAAATTTACGGTCAGTCGGTAGAAACTTGCGGGCCCTATTCCCGCCATTATATGAGTAAGGATATATAATTTAATTTTAAGAATGTCACAATTATAATCAGCTTGTTTGTGAAATGCAATGGCATTAAAAATAATAAGATGATTTAGATTATTCGGAATTCAGAGGCTTAATTCACTTAAATGACTGTGAATGTTCGTCTTTTTGGCAGTCGCTCCCTATTTTACGCCAATATCATTTGTATACACTTTTTAAATGCCTCAAATGCTTCCCCCATCTTACCGTAATAGCTCAAATTCCGGCAAGCAAGGACCTGCACCTTTCCACCATTGGCAAGGTGCCATACAGCGAAGACCCCTACTTCCTCCAGGTCCTGCACCTTGTCAATCTGTGCATAATGGTCCTGCAGAGCGTCCCCGAACTGTTTCCGGAACTGCTTTACCGCGTCCGCCCCATGCAGGATGAGGAGCTCCGGCTGGAATTCTTCCACCGTCTCCTGAAATACATCGAACCCTTTTTTATAATCCCCGGGTGATTCCTTCCCATGCTCCTTCAGTTTTTTAGCAGAGTCCGCCATCAATGCCGTTACATTTACCTGGACGGCCGTTTCTCCACAGGCTTCTTTCAGCCACCGGACAAATGCGGCAGTGCCCTTATTTTCACGAGACTGCATCTGGTCGCCGTAGAAAGCGTTCCACAGATCCGCATCCACCAGGGATTCTA
>JBJEFP010000350.1:0-3276 GCA_051874195.1 Lysinibacillus sp.
AAAAAAGCATGAATCCGACATCACGTTGGATTCATGCCTCCGCCCTCCTACGAGGAAGACTGCTGTTAAGCGTTCACTTTCAACGCTTTGAATTCTTCAATCAACATTGGAACGACTTCGAATAAGTCACCAACGATACCGTAGTCGGCTACTTTAAAGATGTTCGCTTCTGGATCTTTATTGATCGCCACGATGACTTTGGAGTTCGACATACCAGCCAAGTGCTGGATCGCGCCTGAAATCCCTGCAGCAATGTATAGGTCAGGTGTTACCACTTTACCTGTCTGGCCGATTTGTAGTGAATAGTCGCAGTATTCAGCGTCACATGCACCACGAGAAGCACCGACTGCACCGCCTAGTAGATTCGCAAGCTCTTTTAATGGCTCGAAGCCTTCCTCGGATTTTACGCCGCGTCCGCCAGCTACTACTACTTTCGCTTCCGACAGGTCTACACCTTCAGTAGATTTACGCACAACTTCTTTAATGATTGTACGCAGGTTTGTGATGTCTACCGATACAGCAGATACATCGCCTGAACGGCCGCCGTCTTTTTCAAGTGGCGCAATGTTGTTCGGACGGATTGTGACGAAAACAACGCCATCTTTGATTTTCACTTTTTCAAACGCCTTGCCAGAATAGATTGGGCGGATGAATAAAGCATCATCGCCAGAGCCTTCGATTTCCGTTACGTCAGAAATCAGACCAGATTGTAGCTTAGAAGCGATTTTTGGAGACAAGTCTTTTCCAAGAGATGTATGGCCAAATACGATTGCTTCCGGGCTTTCCTGGTCTGCCACTGCCATGAATGCCTGCGAGAAGCCGTCAGAAGTATATGTTTTTAAATGTGGATGCTCCACTGTTACAACACGGTCTGCACCATATGCGATCAGCTCGTTTGCAACACCTGCAACGCCCTCACCGATCAATACCCCAACTACTTCACCGCCGTCAGCGATTTGTTTACCAGCAGCAATCGCCTCGAATGATACATTACGTAGGCTGCCTTCACGAGTTTCAGCTAAAACTAATACTTTTTTTGTCATCGTTTACCCCTCCGTTACCGTCTTTATTAGACTACCTTTGCTTCTGAATGAAGTAGATTTACAAGCTCTTTCACTTGGTCTTGCAAGTCCCCTTCTAAAACACGACCAGCTGCCTTTTGAGGTGGCAGGTAGATTTCTACTGTTTCTACCTTCACTTCTACATCGTCTTCGTCAATATCAAGGTCATCAAGCTCAAGTTCTTCCAACGGCTTTTTCTTCGCCTTCATGATGCCTGGTAAAGAAGGGTAGCGAGGCTCGTTCAGGCCTTGCTGTGCCGTCACTAATAATGGTAAAGAAGTTTCTAGCACTTCAGAGTCCCCTTCGATGTCACGGATGATTTTCGCCGTCTGCCCATCGATTTCAAGGCTCGTAATTGTTGTTACATAATTGATGCCCAACAGTTCAGCTACACGTGGAGCGACTTGGCCTGAGCCTCCGTCGATTGCCACGTTCCCGGCTAAAATCAAGTCAGCCTCTTTATCTTTTAAATACTCAGCTAGAATATAAGCTGTCGTATATTGATCCTGCTCATCTAAATCATCTTCTGTGTTGATTAACACCGCTTTGTCGGCACCCATTGCAAGCGCTGTACGTAATTGCTTTTCTGCGTCCTCGCCACCGATTGTCACGACTGTTACTTCACCGCCGAAAGCATCACGCTTTTGGATTGCCTCTTCAATTGCGTACTCGTCGTATGGGTTAATGATGAATTCAGCACCGTCTTCTTGGATTTTGCCATTAGATACAACGATTTTTTCCTCTGTGTCGAACGTGCGTTTCACTAATACATAAATATTCATTTTACTAACCTCCAGAAAGCTGATTTATTTGCCTTTAAATACCGGCTCGCGTTTTTCAATAAATGCTTGAATACCTTCCTTGGCGTCCTCTGACACGAATACCGTACCAAAGCTTTCCGCCTCTGCCGACACTCCCTCGAAGAAGGAGGCTGGCTTAGAATATTGCAGCGTATGTATCGCTGCCTTTAATGCGATTGGACTTTTCTTTGCAATCTTTTTCGCCAATTCTAATGTGTTCGGCAGTAGGTCCTCATCTGAATATGCACGGTTCGCTAATCCCCACTGAACCGCTTCCACCCCTGAAATCGGATCACTTGTAAACATCATCTCTGCCGCCTTTGCTACCCCTACATAGCGAGGTAGACGCTGTGTTCCTGCAAACCCCGGGATGATTCCCAACTGGAGTTCCGGTAAGCCAAGCTTTGCTGTTTCAGTGACAAATCGCATATGGCAGCTCATCGCAAGCTCCAGCCCGCCACCAAGAGCGGCGCCGTGGATAGCGGCGATGACCGGTTTTGGGAACGTTTCCAAACGTTCGAACACCACTTGCCCTCTTTGTGCCAATTTTGAAAATTCTCCGCCCGTCTCGATGCCGGTAAATTCCTTGATGTCGGCACCAGCCGAGAAGAAGCGGCCTTCTCCATGCAATACAATGACACGAACAGCGTCATCATGTTCTACTGCGTCTAATAATTCGTCTACTTCTTTGATTAAAACTTGCGATAATGCATTTGCAGGTGGCCGATTGATCGATACAACCGCTACATTATCCTCGACTTCCCAACTTAGAAACTCCATTCTCCCACGCCCCTTTTAAGCTTTTAACCCATTTAGCACAAGCTGTGTCACTTTCGGCGCCAACGCTACAAGATCATAGCGATATTCATTCATCACCCAGGTCGTCGTAATCTCATCCACAGTCCCGAATACCATTTGCCGTGCGAGACGGACGTCCATTGTGGTATTGAACTCACCGGAAAGCATCCCCTCGATCAAGATTTGATCCAAGAGCATCAGGTACTCTTTTAGAATAGCATTAATCTTCAGACGAATCTCTTTATTCGACTGCCTTAGCTCTAATTGGGTGACTGTCGCTAAATGACGGTCCTTCGCTAAAACTTGAAAGTGATTTTCGATCATCTGTTTTAATTTCTCAGATGAACTACTCTCATTTTTTATTATATCTTGTAAATTGTCTACGAAAAGACCCATTTTTTCCTGAAAAACAGAAATTAGGATATCTTCCTTGTTTTTAAAGTATAAATAAATCGTTCCGTCAGCGACTCCAGCCTGTTTGGCAATTTTCGACACTTGCGCCTGATGATAGCCATTTTCAGCGATGGCAATGACAGCTGCATCGATAATTTGTTTATATTTGGGTTTATTTCGTTTCAAGTTGTTCACCACCAAAAAAATATGAAAACATGAATGAC
>JBJEFP010000351.1:0-3248 GCA_051874195.1 Lysinibacillus sp.
GGGCAGCAATCGGAGTATGAATTGGAGCAGCAGGCGGACCAGGAGGCGCGTAGCCAGCTGGAGGATCTGGACCTTCTGAGGCGCCGTATGTAAATACGAAGCGCAGGGCCCTTTTTAAAAAGGGTCCCCTTCTTGAGCGGTGAAGGCAGTACCCCCTTGTGCCTCATGAAGGCCCCGGCCTTACTAGCCCCCTTATTACCTTATGCAGGCATTTCCCGCTAATCACCGCACTTCCCCATTTCATCTGATATCTTTTCTTCTTTTCATTTTCCCCTTTTTTCATAAATCAGTCAAAAGGGGAATTGTACTGCCAGTTAAAAATTCGGTACAATGAAAGAAAAATCAAGGAGTCTGTAAAATCAATGTTCAAGTCCCTATTCAAACGAAAAGACAAGCCCCTTAAGCACCATGTTGAATTTTGCATTTCAAACCTGTCGTTCGGGAGCGCCGATGCCTATGATGAATTATTGGACCGGGAAGATGTCATGATTGAAGAAGCCGGATGTACATCCAACTGTGAAACATGCGATTCATGCCTTTTTGCCATCGTCAACAGCGAGGTCGTAAAAGCCGAAAACGCTGAAGAGCTTCTACAGCAGATTGAGGAGAAAATGAAGGAAAACATCCTGATGGGCTAAAGATTGGTCCGGCTTTAGATGGAAGACTACCCGAACACCTCGATGCAGGCTTTTTCATTTACCCCAAATTCCATGCTATTGACTTATCCCTCAAGAATGTTACAATGAATCTATTCGCTTTCGCGAGTTGAAGCGTTGAACTTTAGACCGCTAAATTCATTCTATTAAACATCTAGGAGCCGTCATATGTTTTCTATTAAAGCAAAAGTACGCCCTTCTTTTTTAGAGGCTTTTTTTATTGCATTAGTCATCATCCTGGCCATCTCCATTTCGATCGGCCAGCTCAATGCCACGCCGCATATTCCCATCATCTGCTCCATCCTCTTCTTGCTCCTTTACGGGTTGATCAAGCGAGTCCCCTTCAAGGAACTGGAGGAGAGCATGCTTTCCGGGGCAAAGGCAGGAATTGGCGCTATCTATATTTTCTTGCTCATCGGCATATTGATTAGCAGCTGGATTGTAGGAGGCACCATTCCGACCCTTCTATATATTGGACTGTCGATTGTCACTGCTAGCTTTTTTTATACAATCGTCTTTATCACTACCGCGATTATCGGCACCGCGATTGGCAGCTCCTTGACGACTGTCGCAACGCTCGGTGTAGCCTTCATGAGTATTGCGGGTGCGCTTGACGTCTCTCTTGCCATGACGGCAGGGGCAATTGTTTCCGGCGCCTTTTTTGGAGATAAGATGTCACCTCTTTCAGATACGACAAATTTAGCCGCAAGCATCGCAGGCGTCGATTTATTTGAGCACATCAAAAATATGAGTTGGACGACCATCCCGGCCTTTTTCATCAGTGCTGTGTTTTATTCATTGCTTTCCCCTTCCACGGGGTCTGTGGATACAGGCATGATTGATTCCTATAAAGAGGGCTTGATGGAGTTGAATTTCATCCATTGGTATGCGATGATTCCGCTCGTCATACTGGTCGTATGCACACTGTTCAAAATGCCCGCCCTGCTCACATTAGCGACAAGCTCTATTGCGGCGCTCATATTATCTATGTTCCACATGGAGCTATCACTCTCCGGCTACTTCTCCATTTTATATGAGGGCTATGTGGCGGAAACCGGTATAGAGGTAATCGACTCCCTGCTCACTCGGGGGGGCATCAGCAACATGTTCTTTACAATCATGCTTGTTCTATTAAGTTTGAGTATGGGCGGCCTGCTGTTTGCCCTAGGCATCATCCAGGCCCTTTTGGCAAAAGTGGAAGCGTTCCTGCTAACAATCGGATCCTTGATTACAGGCACTGCCCTTACGGCGATAGGCATCAATATCCTGATTGGGGAGCAGTACTTATCGATTCTGCTTACCGGCGAGGCCTTCAAAGCAAAATATAAAGAGATGGGGCTGCATCCGAAAAGCCTAAGTCGTGTAATGGAGGATGCGGGAACCGTCATCAATCCACTCGTTCCGTGGAGCGTCTGTGGTCTCTTCATCGCCTCGATGCTCGAAATTTCCGTTCTCGACTACCTGCCGTTCGCCTTCTTCTGCCTGCTGAGTCCGGTCCTGACCATCCTGTTCGGCTGGTTGAACCTGACCATCGCAAAGAAAATATAGGCACTGGGCGCTTTCTGAAAAGTTATCCTTAAAATAAATTCTCCAGCGATATACTATAAAACAGAGGACGATTCGATAAGTTCGGCTTATCGAATCGTTCTTTTTCTGTTTTGAGGAAATTGACCCATTCCCAAAATGCTTTTCAGCACAAAATCCATCGGAAAGTTAAGATGAGCCATCATGACCCATTTTATGTATAAAAAAATTCTGGCTGTTCGACGATGATTTTCGGAAAAATGGGCAATTTAAAGAGAAGGCTTATTGGCCTGAAGAATAAAGGAGGTATCAACAGTGGGATCACTTTATAGAACAGCTTTAGTCATTGCCATCATCGGTGCGGTTAACTGGGGACTTATCGGTTTTTTCCAATTTGATTTAGTCGCTTCATTGTTCGGGGGAGCAGACTCAGTACTATCACGCATCATCTATGCGGTTGTCGGGATTGCCGGCCTTGTCTGTATACCGCTGCTAGCAAAACCTTTAGATGAATCGGAAGCTTCAACTACAAGTACAGCTTCCACTTCTCAGCCGACATACAACAACCCAAGCTACCAAACGGAATTTGCCGAGGAGGATGAATTTTCTGATTCAGATTCATTCCACTCGAAACGGAACTACAACAATAGCAAGGGCGACTCGTCTTATAAAAAGGACAAGTAAGTCGGTGCCGGCTATGGCTATCATGAAAAAATCCCCCAGCTGTGATAAACACCGGGGAAAGGGCCCACCGCATGGAGACATGCGGTGGGCTGCTGATGCCAAAGGTGTTCTGGCGCTTGCCGCCTGGATGGGACAATGGGTTCCATCCCAGCATGCACACCTTATTTTTAGCCTCTCAGGCAAGCAGGAAAAGCATTGGCGGACCATGCAGTCCACCAATTCCTCATTTTCATAGGGTAGCATTCCTTGAAAAGCACTTACAGAAGAGCCAGCCATGTGAGATGGAGAAAACATATTCCTACATACAGGCACACCACGCCACTCAATGAAACTGCATATAATCGCCTGAATGCTTCCGCGCTATTTTGAAAAACCAATGCGGAA
>JBJEFP010000352.1:0-23654 GCA_051874195.1 Lysinibacillus sp.
CTCCAGATAAGAGCAACAGTAGTCTGTCACAGCTTCCACTTTCAACAGGAAGGAGGTGTTTGCGGGCACATAAAATACCTCGCTCCCTTCAATTGCCTTCCAGTCCTTCCCTTCGAGTTTATATGAAAGCTTCCCGGACAGGATTTCCATCTCTTCCTTCAGTCCAGCTGAAAATTCATAGTCCCCGGGCAGCATGATGCCCAGTGTTTTTTTCGTACCGTCTGCAAGCTCTGCCGTCCGGCTTGTCACCTTTCCGTCAAAGTAAATATTGGCTTGCTTTTGTAATGTTACATTGTCTAAACTGCTCATGAAACTCCTCCTTAGCGTTGTATATTCACTATAGCATACACATCTTCGCGAATGATTTTATTTTCTTAAAATTCCTACTATTTTTTATGCTTTTTTTTGCTAAAATCCATCGAAAAAAGAGATAATAAGTTTAGGACAGATGCTAGGAAGGAAATGACAAATAGAGGAATAGAAAGAGGGAGGCAACATTATGCTGCATTACGAACGAAGTGGCAATACAGGCGGCGATACAATCGTCATGATTCATGGATTCCTAGGTGGAAGCCAGATATTCAACAAAGTGATGGAAGAGCTGGAGGAGCATTACGATATAATTCGGGTCGACCTGCCCGGTCACGGAAAAAGTCCCCTTGAAATGGACTCCTATACGGTATACGATTATGCCGAAGCTGTCGCCGAGGTGTTGAAATACGAAAAGGTTGCCAGTGCCACTTGGCTCGGGCATTCGATGGGCGGCTACATCGTCCTGGCTGCTTTGGAAAAGGAAATCGCCGAAATCGATAAAGCGATTCTCGTGTATTCCTCTGCTACGACCGATTCACCGGAGACGCTGAAAAAACGGGATCAGCAGAAGGCGGATATCCAGCAAAATGGGGTAAAGGCCTATGTCGATGGCGGCATCAAGGCATTTTTTGGAGAAAGTCCTCTTTCGGAAGACGTGGATTTTGCCCGCCAGATTGGATACGAAGCTGCAGCTGAAGGACTCGTGGCGGCCTTGAATGCGATGAAGTCCAGACCTGACCAGACAAGCTTCGTACATGAAATATCGACCCCCATTCTCGTCATCGAAGGCAGTGACGACCCGGTTGTGACGCCTATTGAAACAGAGAACATCGCCGTTCAGAAAATCATAACGAAGACGGGGCACCTCGGCATGCTGGAAGATGCCAAGTCTTTCACAAAGGCCGTCAAGCAATTTTTAGGATGAAGAAAAGAAGAACTGCGCGGACAACCGTGCAGTTCTTTTTCATCTATAAAAGCTTATCCCCGAAAAGTGAACCGACTAGTGCAACGGCCACTTCCGCCGTCTTATTCCGGTCATCCAATATAGGATTCACTTCCACAAATTCCGCGGATGTGATCAGGCCGCTCTCCGCCAGCATCTCCATCGCTAGGTGGCTTTCCCGATATGTAATACCCCCGCGTACCGGCGTTCCCACCCCTGGACAGTCCATCGGGTCGAGCGCATCAAGGTCGAGCGACAGATGCACGCCGTCTGCATCCTTCAAATGGTCAATCGTCTGCTCAATGACAGCCGTCATACCGATCCTGTCGACTTCATGCATGGTGAACACTTTAATCCCAAGCTTGCGGATGAGCTCCTTCTCCCCTTCATCAAGCGCCCGTGCCCCAATCAGCACAATGTTTTCAGGCTTGATTTTCTTCGCGCCGATGGAAGTCAATGTCGCATGGCCAAGGTCCAAATTCACAGCTAGCGGCATGCCATGGATATTTCCTGATGGGGACGTCTCCGGTATGTTCAAATCGCCGTGTGCATCATACCAGATGACACCTATATTGCTCCACTTTTCACTGATTGCTGCCAGCGTGCCGATGGAAATGCTGTGGTCCCCCCCTAAAATAAGCGGAAACACATCGTCCTTCAACATTTTCATGACGCTTTCTTTCGCATGGAGGCTCGCTTCCACAACGGACTGGAGGTTTTTTAAATTGGCATCCCCGACTTGCACAGGACTCCGCCCCTTTACCGTAATGTCCCCATAATCAATCACCGAGTAACCGAGACCGACTAAACGATCCTCTACGCCCGCACACCGGATGGCACTTGGCCCCATATCAACGCCGCGCCTTTCCTGTCCCAAATCCATAGGGACCCCCAATATCCCCACTGTATTCATTTTTTCATCCCCCTCTATTTACGAATGCACGAGAAAGTGCAAAAAGGCATACTTTCAAATGGACGGCTTTTCTATCCATTTACCTATCCACATCCATTCCGCCATCTACTGTTCATTGTACCGTATTTCACACCGGGGTGACATATCATTCTTTCATTTTTCAGAAAATAGAAATAAAAGGCCGCCTCGGCAAACCTGTCAAGACGCCCCCTTGCTGCACATCAGTTGTTCAGCTCGTAGCGTTGCCCCTTCACTAAATAGAAAAGGTGCTCAGCGATATTGGTTGCATGGTCCACACAACGTTCGATATTCGTGCCGCCTGCTGCATATTGTGGGTAAACAAAAAAGGAGCAGCTCCGTAAGCACATGCCTACAGAACCGCTCTCTATATCGTTATTCATTTACCTTTTCTTCTTCTTCATCCTCATTCAGCACTTCCTCTGATATTGTCGGGAGGATTTTTTGCTGCGACTCGCTGGAAAGAGTCCCTTCCTTAGCACGCTTATCCTTCAGCTCGAAATATGCATCCAGAACTTCACGTGCAATCCTATTATTATAAGAGGTATACGAATTGAAATTTGTCGTCGCCCATGGGAGGATGACGGCATATGCCACTTCCGGATTTTCATAAGGGGCAAAGCCTACATGGACAAGATTCAATGTATCAATGCCACTTTTATATTTTTCCGGATCATAATATTTTACCTCCGCAGTACCAGTCTTACCTGCTGCTGTATAAGGGGCGTCCCTGAACGCACTCGCTGCCGAACCTCTCGCCCCGAAATATACACGGCGGAACCCTTCCTTGACCCGGTTGATTTCCTCTTCCGTGTTGTCAATGCGGTTCAATACTTTCGGCTCTACTTCCTCCACCAGTGAACCCAATGTTTCGCCGTCAGTCGATGGATTACGGATTTCCTTCAGCATGCGGGGCTGGATGCGGTATCCACCATTGGCAATCGTCGAGACATATTGTGCAAGCTGCAGCGGTGTATACGTATCGAACTGGCCGATTGTAATGTCGAGGATGTTACCCGGACTATTCGGGTCATTGGCAATTCCCGTCGTCTCACCCGGCAGGTCGATGCCCGTCTGGACGCCCAATCCCATCTGATTGTAGCCGTTACGCAGTTTTTGCAGGGTGTCACTGCCAAGATTCAAGCCCATGCCTGGATAATATTTCAGCCCGCCCAGGCTCAAGGCGATTTTAAACATGTATACGTTTGATGACTGCTCAAGCGCATCCAAATCATTCATTCTCATTCTGCCATAGCGGTTGAAAACCGAACTTTTCTCAACACCACCGATGTAGAGCCGTTCATCGATTTGATAGTCTCCTATTGAAATGGCTCCTTCACGATACCCTGTTAAAATGGTTGCCCCCTTGACTGTCGAACCTGCTTCATACGCGGTCGTAAACGTTCCATATGAATAATCGACAAGATAGCGCTCGCCCGTTTCTTTATCGTATTCGATCTTCTTGCCGACCATGGATAGGATTTCTCCCGTGTTCGGGTCCATCATGACATAGAATGCACGGTCCAATAAGGAGGCGCTTCCAGAGCTCTTCGCTTCAAGCAAGTATTTTTCCACAATTTCTTCGGCTTTCTGCTGAAGCTCAAGGTCAATTGTCGTCACCAAATCCTTACCTGGCTCCCCATCATAGGTTGTGACTGTTTCCACAATCTGCCCCTTCTTGTTCGTGATGTTTTTGACGACCGATTTCTCACCCTGCAGCAGCTCTTCATACTGCGCTTCGAAATAACTTTCCCCTACACGGTCGTTACGGGAGTATTCACGAGCCAGATAGTAGTCCAATCTGCTCTTCGGAATCCCTTTGCTCGGCGTCGTCGTGCGCCCGAGCACAGCCAATGGCGCGAGACGGACACGCTTCCAATCAGTCGTCGTATTAACGCCCGGCAGTTCAGATAGACGCTCCGAAACTAGCGCGAATTCATGATCCGTTACGTTCTCGCTTTTGATGATCTGCGGCGATAGGTTGTAGCCGGACGTCATTTCACGATAGATTGCCAGCACTTCAAGATCCTGCTCCGTCAATGTGGCCAGCTCTTCCTCCGTAATCCGTTCACGCATGCGCCGGTCATACTCCTGATTCACTTCTTTTTCCTCAAGGTCTTCATTTGCTTTCCGGAATTTGTTCATTTCCTCCGTCGTTACTTTGGCCTTTGCTTCCTCATCATTCAGCAAAATCCAGAAATCCTGTTTATCACGAGCCGTCACCCGATTCGTCGGCATGTCGATCAAAGCAGCCAGCTCTTCGGCAATTTTGAGCATTTCTTCGGCCTTAGTCGTCGGCATTTTCGTATATGTAATCGCATTTTCAGGTCGATTATCTACCAAGATGCGCCCATTGCGATCATAAATGCGCCCCCGGGGAACGCTCGTGTTGACGCGCACTTCCTCCGTCCGCTCCAATTCCCGTACATAATCTTCCCCTTTCACGATCTGCAGGTATCCTAAACGGAATACCAGGATGGAGAATAAAAGGAATATCGAAAAGAAAAGGACGTTCATGCGGAATGTCAGGCTAGCCCGTTGCTTCGCCTTAGGATTGCCCTTTTTTTGTAGAGGCTTTCGCAATCAAAAGCACCCCTTTCTTCTAAATCTATATTTTTCACAATAAAAATCCATGCCTTTTAGTATAACATCATCCATTCTTTTAAAAAAGGGCTGAGGTATGGCTAGTCTTATATTTTCGACTTCATTTCGATCGAAAAGGTTTCATTTTTTCAGCTCTTCCTGTTTAATAAAAGAAGATTCGACAAGGAGGTGGGAAAGTGGAAATTCTTGCTGTGGGCATCGGTGGAGCCATTGGGGCCATGCTGCGCTTCTTGGTGGGCGAAATCATTGTATATGAGACGGGCTTTCCGCTTGCGACGCTTGCAGCCAACCTGATTGGCTGCTTTCTTCTCAGTTTCCTGCTAAGCGGAGGGCTCCTGCAGCATCGGCCTCATATGAAAGTGGCGCTGACGACCGGACTGCTCGGTTCCTTCACCACCTTTTCCACGTTCAGCTACGAAACGGTCAAGCTGGTTGACAACGGCCTGTTCGGCCTGGCATTTCTCTACATCGGCCTTTCCGTCCTCGGAGGATTGGGCTGCAGCCTGATCGGATTCAAACTGGCAAACGGAGGTGGAAAATCATGATGGCGGTCATGATCGGCGGTTGCTTCGGAGCGATGGCCAGGTTCTCTATAGGAAAGCTTCTCGCCAGAACGGGCGGCAGCTTCCCCTTCCCCACCCTGTGCATCAATGTTCTCGGCTCCTTCCTGCTCGGCATCGCAGTAGCGAGCGAGCTGTCTCCTACAATGTACAGGCTGGTCGGCATAGGGTTTTTAGGTGCCTTTACGACCTTTTCCACGTTCAGCTATGAGACGCTGCAGCTGTTTCATGCACGGCGGCCAGTAGCTGCGTGCCTTTACGGTGCAGGTAGTATCGTATTAGGCTTTGCCGCCTTCCTTGCGGGAACATTCATGTAACAAGGCCATGGACCTCTCGGAAATACGGGAAGTTCCATGGCCTCTATGCTTTTATCATCCTCTTTCAAAAGATTGCATTGCTCGTATCTACATCCGTTCCATCCGGCTCTATTTTGGTGAAAAAACGCTCTGTTTTTCTAAAAGATAACCTGATCCAAAGGGGAGGTAATTCGCTGAAAACACATGGATGGCGCCACTTTTAGACCCTCCAAAACGCCATTTGCCGTTTTTGATATACAACTTAAATATGAATAAGCGCCATACAGAGTCAATAGTCCTGTTTCGGCATTTATTTCTGGATAAGTCGTATATGGATTCCGCCATCGGGCATGACGGGGTGGCAAAAACGAGGCGCGTCCAAAAGAAACCCCTCTGTTTTTGGGTGAAGAATGGCAGCAGCTTCCCCTCTTTTTCGCAGGCACCATCATCAAAATGGATTGATTCTGCATGCCAGAAGCTTTATTTCGCTCTATAGAATGACATGATCCGTCTACTGGGCATGTCATTCATCTCCATATTATTATCCATAACTACTGATAAAAACATAGAAAAAGGACCATACAGCGCACAATATTCGTACGTGTATGACCCTTGGTTTCCATCTTCTTATTCACTATTTCTCCTACTCTGCAAATCAACTTAAAACAGCTAAGTACCGACTTAATGACAGAGGGACGCACATAGTATTAGGAAGACAACTATTATTTAGCTTCTTGGAATTTTTTCTCTACTACATCCCAGTTTACTACGTTCCAGAATGCGCTAACGTAGTCTGGACGACGGTTTTGATAGTTCAAGTAGTAAGCGTGCTCCCAAACGTCTAATCCTAAGATAGGCGTTTTGCCTTCCATTACTGGAGAGTCTTGGTTTGGAGTTGAAGTGATTGCAACGGAGTCGCCGTCAACGATTAACCAAGCCCAGCCTGAACCGAAGCGAGTTGTTGCAGCTTTTGCGAATTCTTCTTTGAAAGCGTCGAATGAACCGAATTTCGATTCGATGGCAGCTTTCACTTCTCCTACAGGCTCTTTTGAACCGCCTGGAGCGATCCATTCCCAGAATAATGTGTGGTTGGCATGGCCGCCACCGTTGTTGCGTACTGCAGTTTGTTTGTCAGCTGGAAGTGCATCCAGGTTTGCGATTAGTTCGTTGATGTCTTTGTCCGCAAATTCAGTACCTTCTACTGCTGCGTTCAAGTTTGTTACATACGTGTTGTGGTGCTTTGTGTGGTGGATTTCCATTGTACGTGCATCGATATGTGGTTCCAATGCATCGTATGCGTAAGTTAACTCTGGTAATTTGTAAGCCATGACAATTCCTCCTTGAGATAAATAAATATGATGCCATATCTAAAGTATCAAAATTTTGGAGACCGTTCAACTAAAAGAGCCCTCGAAAATGGTAAATCAGCCTTTTGGCGGAAGTGATGGGCTAGATGACGAGGAAGAACAGAATAATCATCAGCGCCTGTACAATCCCCTTCGTCACAATCGATGTCAAGAATCCGACAAGCGAGCCGACACCCGCCTTCAGCGCCTGCTCCCATGACGCCCTCGTGACAAGCAATTCAGCGATGACCGCTCCTAAAAACGGACCGATGAGAATCCCTAAAAATGGGATGACGAACGGACCGATAAGAAGACCGATCGTGCTTCCCCACATCCCTGCCTTCGACCCTCCAAACTTCTTCACGCCTACGAGATTGGAAATCGTATCGGCACCGAACAGCAGTACGACAAATAAAATCTCAATCAGCCAGAACCACCATGGCAGGTCGCTGAAGCTGTAGAATAGTCCGTACACGATAAATCCGCCCAGAATGAAAATGACAGATGGAATAATCGGATAGATAAGCCCGATAAACGCAATGACAAAAAATACAATGATTAGTATCCATGCAAGTATGTCCATGTATATCCTCCTCTTTTCTCAACTTACGTACAAACAGTCGAAAGGTTTCAATCAATGCCCATTTTCCTCCTGTCTTTTTCATGATACACTTTCGTTTGGAGGAGAAACGATATGAAACACTCGCAACTATTCATCGATAGCTTAATCAATCCTAAAAAACTAGCCGCCTACCGTATCCTGTCGATCGGGAAGGTCATCCAATACGTGTTCCTGCTCATTACGGCCGTCACGTTTTTTTCATTCGGCCAATTTACGGCGGGATTCACTGAAGATATCTTCAATATCGATGGGCTAGTGGACTACCTGGCAAATATCCAGTGGCTGCTGTACCCATTCGCCTTTCTCTTTTTATTCATCATGACGTCCATACTTATTTTTGCGCGCATCAGCCTGTATGCGCTCGCAGGCTATCTGGTCCTCGGTGCCATGAAGCGCCGCGGGGATTATCGCCATGTTTGGCGGACGTCTGCCTTTGCCATTACATGGGCCACTCTATTATCCATCGTATCATCCGCTTTCGAAATCTCGGATGCATGGACAATGGTGCTAGGCATCTTTATCACAATGACCTTCATCATCATTGCATTAACAAAATACCCAAAACAACCAAAGAAATAAGCATGAATCTCTCACTCGCACATATAGTGTTGTGCAAGGGGGGATTTTTTTGCGTTTATTAGGCTGGACAATCATCATTTTTCTAATCGCCGCCGTCATTAAAATCGATTTGCAGGAAGGGACGATGCCGTTGACAAATTTCTATGAAGCTCCGTGCGAAAGCACCGATGAATACGAAACGGTGCGTGTGAAAATCAGGAAGAACGATACCATCTACAGCTTATTTGCAGCAACGCCGTCCGTCACAAGCATTCCCCAATCAGAGCGTCTTACCCTGTTTTTCACCTACAATCCTCACCTGCAAAACCAGCCGCTTCTTCCCGGCGAGGAAGTTTTGATACCGATTAAGCGCATAAATCGTTGCGAAAAATAATAATCCGACCTTCTGCCTTGTTTTTTACTTTCGGAGACTGATAAAATGGTGTACAGTGACGGTCTACATAGAGGGCCCGAAAAGGAGAGAAATGAAATGAGTGAAATCGTTCACCGTACAAAAACACGTCCTGTGCGTGTAGGCAACTTGACGATCGGTGGTAATAACGAAGTCGTTATCCAAAGTATGTGTACAACAAAAACACATGATGTGGAGGCCACTGTAGCAGAAATCAAACGCTTGGAAGAAGCCGGCTGCCAGATTGTGCGTGTCGCTGTTCCAGACGAGCGCGCTGCTGATGCAATCGCTGACATCAAAAAACAAATTAACATACCGCTTGTTGCGGATATACATTTTGATTACCGTTTAGCTTTGAAAGCGATTGAAAACGGAATCGATAAAGTTCGTATCAACCCTGGTAACATTGGACGTCGCGAAAAGGTAGAAGCAGTTGTAAACGCTGCGAAGGCAAAGGGGATTCCAATTCGTATCGGTGTAAACGCCGGTTCACTAGAGCGTCATATTTTAGAGAAGTACGGCTATCCGACTGCAGATGGCATGGTTGAATCAGCCCTTCACCATATCAAGATTTTAGAGGACCTAGACTTCCATGACATCATCGTATCGATGAAGGCATCGGATGTAAACCTTGCCATCGAAGCGTACGAAAAGGCGGCGAAAGCCTTCGACTACCCGCTTCACCTTGGCATTACGGAATCAGGCACACTCTTTGCCGGTACGGTAAAATCAGCGGCAGGTCTTGGTGCCATCCTTTCAAAAGGGATTGGCAACACGCTACGCATTTCACTTTCCGCCGATCCGGTGGAAGAAATAAAGGTGGCACGTGAGCTGTTGAAATCGTTCGGTCTAGCGTCGAACATGGCGACATTGATTTCCTGCCCTACTTGCGGACGGATTGAAATCGATTTAATCTCTATCGCAAATGAGGTAGAAGAATATATTTCTAAATTGAATGTACCATTAAAGGTCGCAGTTCTAGGCTGTGCAGTGAACGGCCCTGGTGAGGCGCGCGAGGCAGACATCGGCATTGCTGGTGCACGCGGCGAAGGCCTGCTGTTCATGAAGGGGAAAACAGTCCGCAAAGTACCGGAGGAAACAATGGTAGAGGAACTGAAGAAGGAAATTGATAAATTAGCGGCTGAAATGGTTGAAAAACGCGAATCAGAAGCGAAAGCAAACGCATAAGAGGAGTGTTTTCAGTGACAGCAAAAGTGAAACCACGCTTCGGCATTGACATCGATGGAACCGTCACATGTCCGGCGACGCTCATTCCCCATATCAACAAACAATACAACGTCAACATTACATTGGATGACGTAATAGAATATGATTTTCTAAGCGCATTCCCCCACCCCGTCGACCGTTCGCAGTTCGACGCTTGGTTCAAGGAGAATGAGCCATCCATGTATGCAGCAAGCGAGCTGGCGGCAGATGCAAAAAATATACTAAGTGCCTGGCGAAACCGCTATGAGCTCTATTATATTTCCGCACGCGGGGAAAACGTCTTTGATATCACGACGAAGTGGTTTCAAGAGCAGTGCATCCCTTACGACCATATCGAACTGATCGGCAGCCATGATAAAATTGCAGCGGCTCGCCTTCACCAGGTGGATGCGTTTTTCGAGGATAAGCATGACAATGCCGTTATGATTGCAGAAGAATTGAACATTCCTGTCATTTTGTTCAATACTCCCTACAACCAGTTGGCAGTACCTTCAAATGTCATCCGGGTCAACAGTTGGCTGGAAGCGAATGACTGGATTCAGAAAAAGTTCTAACTAAAAGAGTGTAGTAAACGGAGGGAGCCCCCTCCTTACTACACTCTTTTTCTTTTTACATTCCACCGCCCGGCAAGCATGCGCCGCCCAGTTAGGTTAAATTTCCAATATTCCCTTGCACCAGCGTTCGACGAAGCTTTCAAATGTAATACCATAGCGTGAATGTACGTCGTGGTAGACGAAATAAACGCCTAATTTGTCCAGCATGTCATCATCAATGCGCATGGATACCTCTCCTTTTCATAAGCATTCTCCGCAAATGGCTACCGTATCCATTCCCCGCATGCCATCGCTGAAGCCGTTTTACCCTATTGTGGAATCGTCATGCAAAAATTATGCAATGCAAACTACGCAAGATGTTGAAAAATATTCACACAAACTGATAAATTTGCCATTTTTCACTCTGAAAGATTTAGTAAGATGAATCTGAAGTATTTATGTAGAGATGGAGGAGCTACGATGCACAAAACGTTCACCCTATGCTCAGCTTGTATACTTTCCCTATTTCTAGTCGGATGCTCCGATACGTGGGGGGAAATCAAAGATGCGGCATCGGGCATCAATACAGCGGCAGATCAGGCAGCAACGGCAATCTCACAGGATGTCCACTCCGTCCGTGCGATAGACATCACATACAATGACCAGACGTTCACCGTGGACAGCTTGTTCAAATCCATTTTACGTGACGTGCAGTGGCATTATGAACCGGCTGAGGGGACAAATGCATTAAAAGTGACAGGCACCTGGCAGCCCGGCCTTTTCGCACCTTTTGGAATCCCCAAAGGAATCAAGGACGAGCTTGCTGTCGATGGGGAAGTGACCATCATATTAGCCGTCGAGAACAATACCATCCAGGAAGACGGAACCGTTGCCACTCTGCTATATCATGATGAAACGATCATTGCTGAAGACGGACAGGGAATTTTGCACCATCTATATGATTGTTACACTGCAAAATAGAGCCCGTCCCCCTTTTCCACAAGCTGGCACAGAGGACTTGCGAGTTTATATTCACTAGCATTCATACTGCTGCTTCCCTCTGGAGAAAGATGCATGTCATTACACGCTGGATTTTACCAATATTTTCTTCAAAATAGTAAGGCAATCACTACGCAAAACGGAGGTATATGGGAATGTCATTATTTTTCATCAAGCATAAGCATGGAATCCACGAAATCACAGATGTGAAAAAAAAGAAGACGAATGTCGAGCTTCGCACTGCTACAGGTGAAGTTTTACATATTATCGTCATTACGGACGAGCAGTATACAGTATATGACGACCGCTTCGCCGGGGCTTCCAAACAGTTGAATTCCATCGAAGCCTATGATATCGAGGGCAATTTCCGCAATATTGACTTTGATAACATGCGTACATTGTTTACGAACGCCTTTTCCCAATTGCTCGATACGCTGGCGCAATTCGTCGGCTCCGATCAGCTGGTCGACCTAGACGATATCCGCCATGAAGTAAGCGACCATAACAAGGGTCTACATTTCAAAATTATTACAGATACACAAAATTACTAGTCTGGTGTTTCATTTGCCTCCTAAAGGGAAAAGTCCTAGAACCGAAACTTTAAGGAGGTTTTTTACATGGCCAATCTATCAGATAAGATGAAGGGTGTAGGTAACAAACTAAAAGGCGAGGCGAAAGAAAATCTCGGAAAAGTCACAAATGACCCGGAACTTCGTGCAGAAGGGAAAATGGACCGTTTAAAGGGAGAGGCGCAGGAGGAAGTGGCGGAGATGAAAGGAAATCTCCTACATGATGACGACGAGCTTCAGCGTAGGAAAGACTAGTTTATAAATAATCTCGTCATGGCGAGAAAATATGACAGGAAAAGCAGGAAAGATACATATTTCTTTCCTGCTTTTCTTTTGGATTTCTTCTTTTTTTGAATATACCCCTTTTCACCTGCATATAAAAAGTTATAATATGTAAATAGTTATATTATTTTATTTATTCGACATAATTTTAATTATTTATGTAGGGGGACGCTGAATGTCCATTCATAATACTCTGCCCCTATCAAGAGAAAAGCTTTTCGTTTCTCTTTGTAGTATGGCGAAGCAGTATAGCACAGGCATTGCCATTTTAGATGTCCATCATACGGAGCGGCCCATCGTCTACTATAACGAGTCGTTTGCCAAGCTGACAGGATATAATGAAACAGAACTAATCGGAAAAGATCTATCCCACTTTGCCGGCTTGAAGACTGCAGCAAGCCTTTTAGAGGAGCTGGATTATCATTTAGGACATGCACTACCATATGAAACATCCCTTATCCATTACCAGAAAGATGGAAGCCCTTTTTGGCACGAGCTAGTAGCCCACCCTATTCGTAATCAGGAGGGGGTGGTCCAATATATAATGGTGCATAGCAAAGATGTAACCTATGAAAAGCTGTTTAAAATGCTGTCAAAACTTGAGCATGAGGTGTATTTGGAAATCGAAAAAGGCCATTCCTTGTCACATATTTTACAGCTCATCACCACGCAGATTGAAACATATTATACACGCAATATATATTGTTCAATCCACTTGATAAAGGACAACGCTTCCATGACGGCCGCGGCAAGTGGCACCCTCCCATTGGAGGTGGCGGATGTCCTCTACTGCCTCGAGTTGAGTACGATGGCGAACGGTGAAGGGAATGCCGTTTTTGTAAAGGATTTTACGAAAAGGGAGCTGGCGGCCGCAAAAAAGATGGTACGTACCCCCTTGAAGATGGACATCAGGCATTGCTGGAGCAAACCGATTTGTGGATCGGCGCATGAAGTCATCGGCTCTATTACGATGTATTTCCAGGAGAAGCCTAGAATCAAGCCCATCGAAATCGAGTTCATAAACAGGCTCGTACCGCTCATTTCGTTATCCATCAAGTATGTCGCGCAAACGCAACAGCTGCGCCAGCTAGCTTATTTCGATACGGAAACGAATCTGCCGAATCTGCATTATTTCCATACCGAAATGGAGACCTGGATGGAACAGGGTGAAGAGGGTATTATGATCATCATTCAGCCTGGGGAATATTCAAGCATTGTCGATGTATATGGACGGAGCACAGGAGATGAAGTTCTCCGCCAGATGGTCGAAAGGTTGCAGCGGCATGCACTTGCAGAAGGAAAGGAGTTCATCGCCAAGTTCTCAAATTCAGCCATCATCCTTGCAAGCAACACCAGTATGGATTGTGTGGAATCCTACGAACTCCGTATCCGTCAACTGACGAAGGAGCCTTTCTTGATTCTCGACAAGGAAATCTACATTACGTTGAAAATCGGCGTCACCCATTTTTCTCCGGATGGTCCTCTGGATGAAGCCATCCGCCAGGCGGATATGGCCCTTTCAAAGTCCCGGCAGATTTCTGGGACGAATGTGGCATTCTTTGAAGAACAGAACGATGCCAGATTACAGCTGGAGATGGATGTCTTGAATCAACTCACATACGGTCTGCAGCATAAGGAATTCTTTGTCGTCCTGCAGCCGAAAATCAATATCAACACACTGGAAATAGAAGGCTTTGAAGCGCTTTGCCGCTGGAACAGCCATGTACTGGGCTCCGTCTCCCCTGCTACGTTCATCCCGTTAGCGGAGCAGACAGGGAAAATCAAGCAGATCGATCTACTGGTGATGAAGCAGGTGCTGAGGTGGCAACGTGGCAGACTTGAGAGCAATGAAAAGACCGTGCCGATTGCAATCAATATCTCGCCGGCCCATTTTTATGATGAGCGCTTCGTAAAGCAGGTAGTCAGTCTGATCAAGCGATATAAAGTCCCGGCGCATCTCATCAAACTGGAAGTGACGGAAAGCATGGAGCTCGTGGACTTTTCCAAGGCGAAGGAAATTCTTTCAGCGCTTCGCCAGCACGGCATCGATTGTTCCATCGACGATTTCGGCGTAGGGTTCTCATCACTCAGCTATCTGCAGCAGCTCCCTTTCCGCGAAATCAAGATCGACCGCAGCTTCATCAATGCAATGGATACCCCCGGCATGCATGCCGTCGTCCATACGATTGTACAATTGGCCTCGAACCTGCAGATGAATGCGGTCGCAGAAGGCATCGAAACGTCCGAACAGTTTGAAAGCCTGAAGAGCATGGGCTGCCATACTGGCCAAGGATACTACTTCCATAAGCCGCTCGATATGGAGGATGCCGCAAGACTAATCAATTAATCCGAGGCGACATGGCCGTCGGTTACTGAAAGGGTCCTCTCTTCTACATGAAATGGCCCGTCTGCATACAAAAACGGAGCACGGATCAATATAGTCCGTGCTCCGTTCCCTATTCTAGTTCATCTCTGTTGCAATATCGGCTGCGATAAATGCTACAAGGTCCTTCAGGTTTTCCTGGCTCACCCCATGTCCATCCGGATACGTCTTGAACGTCACATCAGCCCCATGGTCCTTGAAGAATGCCGCACTCCCCTCGCCCCATGAAAGAGGAAAGTCATAATCGTATTCCCCATGTGAAATGAAGATTTTTGACTTGTCCATCGGCAGCTTATTGTATTCAACGGCAACGAATTCCGGAATATAGCCCGATAATGCCGCGACTCCACGGATGGCACTTCCCATGACGAGCGCCAACGTCTGCGCGACGACCGCCCCTTGATTGAACCCGACAACGTAGATTTTTTCCATATCCAGGTCATATTCCTGGATAGCTTCAAAGATGAAAGCCTGTGTAAATTGGATGACTTTATCAAATACTTCACGTGTCGGGAAGCCCTCTTCTTCGAATGTATAGAATGCATAGCCCGGTCTGTGCTTAATCGGCCCCTGCAAACTGAAAATGTGGCAGTTCCCTTCAAACGCCCCGACAAGCTGCAGCAGGTCTTGCTCATTGCTGCCTAACCCGTGCAGTAAAAAGATGGCAGGCTGCTTTTCTGTGCTGGCTGCCGGCGCCTTATGAATAAACGTATATGGTGATTGCATGTATATTTCCTCCTACAGTAATTCCATTTGATTAACGGCCTGGTCGGCATGATAGGCGACATAGCCGTCAATGATGCGAAGTGTTTCCTCAAAGTCCCCTGCCAAGATGGCCTCGGCATCTTTTTGGATGGTTACATACGTCAAAAAATCATAGCGCAGGGAATGCTCGACAGAAGCGTAGGCATAGTCGTAGACGATGGCCTCCTCCGTTACCTGAAGCGCCTTGTACTGGCTGTGGAACAGCTTCGTATAGTCGTCCATCTTTTCACCAATGCTTTGGCGGATCCGCATCTGCTGCGCGATGGCTTCGCTTTCCACATAGCTCATCTGCGGCACTTGTCCCTGTCCATATGTATCCGTCATGATTTTTTTCCAGGCAGCTTTATTTTCAACGAAGTACGTAATATTTAGCATCAGGCGGTCGAAGTATTCCAGTTCATCCTTTGCGGACGATTTCTTTGTCTGGATATTGTCCTTGATCACTTTTTCAAATTGCTCCACATCTGCTTTGGCAGTCAGACGGGCAAACAGGCTTTCGATATAGCGGTTTACTTGCTGCTGTGCTGTGTTTTCCACCGAGTTCACATCCCTTACTACTGTTACATTTGCAATTCCTATCGTACCATTCATTTTCAATTTAGGCACTTGTTAATCACTTTTTTCCATCGCTTTTTAACGCACGTACCCCCTTTTCCATTCCCCGTTCACCTTCTCATAGGAACCACCTTCACCTGTTGTGAATTTTGGGAATTTAATGTACAATTCCTTTCATACTTACAAATGGAAAGGACTTGGCAAAATGGTGACGCATACTACCACTACTCCAGACACGTTTCGCCAAGGTGTAAAAGACTGTCTTCCCACCTTACTGGGCTATGTCAGCATCGGGCTGGCATTTGGTGTCGTGGCGACCACTTCGAATCTATCGATAGTAGAAATTTTCTTATTATCCGTGCTCGTCTATGCCGGCTCTGCCCAGTTCATCTTTTGCGGACTGTATATGGCCGGCGCACCTGTAACTGTCATCATATTAACGACCTTCATCGTCAATCTGCGGCATTTTCTCATGGCGCTTACCGTCGCTCCCTACTTCAAGAGCCATTCAGCGCTTCGCAATATTGGCTTTGGTACCTTATTGACCGATGAAACGTTCGGCGTAGCCGTTACAAAAATAGCGCAGGAAAACCGCCTTGGCGGCAAATGGATGGACGGACTGAACATCACGGCTTATGTAACATGGGTCGCCTCCTGTACAATCGGTGGGCTGATTGGAAAGTGGCTGCCCGACGCAGAGAGCTGGGGGCTGGATTATGCACTCGCCGCCATGTTCATCGCACTGCTCGTCCTGACTTTGGCCAGTAGTCCCCGTCATCAGGTTGTACGCTACGTGAAGCTGATTGGCATCATGGCCATCACGCTCTATGCCCTGCTTCACTTCATGCCCGGACATTTGGCTGTGCTGGTCGCAACCTTGGTAGTCGCGACGATTGGGGTGATGACTGAATGACGACGACTGTCCATATGCTTCTGCTCATAGCCGGCTGCGCGCTGGTCACCTGGCTTCCGAGAATCATCCCGTTCCTGTTCGTGAAGAAAGTCGAACTTCCCGACGTCGTACTACACTGGCTGAAATACATACCGATTTGTATATTGAGTGCACTTGTTTTTGAAGGCTTGTTCGAGAAAAAAGGACATTACGTAGCGGTTGATGGCTATCATCTCTTTGCCGCCATCCCGACGCTCCTTGTAGCCGTATGGACGAAAAGCCTCTCCAAGACAGTCATTGCAGGCGTCGTGTCGATGGCGCTTTTACGGCTGTTTTTTGAATAAAAGGAAGTGGCGACCGCTCGGGCGCCACTTCCTTTCAGACTGTTGACAAACGCTTTCATCCGGCGTTGCTTGCCTCGCTCGTCTGCTCCTGTCGCTACGCTTTCGTCGCAAATAAAAAGACAGTCACTCATGAACCTTTTGTTCTATTCGCGTCTTCGCTCGTCGGCGCGCCTTGTCTGGCAAGCGTTTTCAAGACAGTCTTGGTAAACCTACTTTTTATAAGATATTCTAAAAAGACGTAAAGACCCCACAATTATTGAAATACATAATCCCGCATTGTTTCGAATGTATTGTCGATGGCAGTTTTCAAGGATTTCTGATCTTCCCGCAACGTTGCCTGCGCCTTCTCCAAGGCAATCAATGCATTTTCCAAAAACATGTCCTGCTGCAGGTCCTTATAAAGTGTCGTCAGAACCAACGCCTTGTTCCAATGCCAGCGCGCGTTGTCGGGGTCCAGTTCAATGGCACGCTCCAGATAGCCGAGCACCTCGAACGGAGGATAGCTGAAGCGGTTCATCGTCTGTGCCGCTATCCCGTAGTAGACCGCTTTATTTGGATTATATTTCACCGCCTGGATGAAGCAGTGTACACTTTCGTCATAATGGTGGGCAAACAGGAACAGCTGCCCCTGCGTAAAGAAGGAGTCGGCCTTTTCCTCATCCGTCCCCTCCTTGGCCAGCCGCTCCAATTCCTTGATGCGGGCCGAGAAGGCTTCTTCGTCCTTGATCAGGCGGATTGCCGTGACTTCGTCCATTTCCGGATATGTTTCATCCGCCCGTTCCCTACTTTGCGCTTCGTTCTTCGTATGGTAAGGAATGGCAGGTACACCAAAGCGCTCATACAAGGCGATGAAGTGCTTTGCCGCATCGGCTTCCGGCGCATCCTCCTTCACTTGCTTTGCTGCTTTCAGGCTGCGATGGACTTGTCCATTGTAAAAATACTGCTCCATTTCGTGCATATCCCAAACTCCTTTGTGTCGTTCTTTTTATGTAATTATATCATGCTTCTTTGTCTGCATATCGACCGTTCTCAGAATACTATTAATTCTTGCAGAATTTCAGCTATGTGCATGACCCCTTGTGTCAGTAAAACGGTATTTCCCCTTCAGGTATACGCAGATATTTATAGGACTGTATCCGTTCCCTTCTTTATCACCTCCGGAATCCCGTACCAAACCCGCGTGACTGCATCCGCTTCCTCGAACAGCCGCTGGTATACCCTGCCACAGGCGTCCCGGATGAAGCGCTGTTCTTTTTCTATCGGGACGATGCCACGTCCGACATCATTGCAAATGCAGATGACATTCGTCTGCCGGTGCAGCTGCTTCAGGCTCCGGACGATCATTTCCGCAATCTCCAGCTCATCATGATTCCGATAGGACAATACAAGCTTTTCAAAGTCTGTAATGATGATATGCTCCTGTTTTGAGAATGGACCTGCTGGAATCTCCCCCTCATATATCTCATAAGGTCGATTTCCTAGCTGTTCAATGGCATATTTCCGTTTACCATTATAGGCACCTCCGATAATGACATGCATGTCTCTCCCTCCTCCCAGCTGATTGTATACATCGTTCTATGGGCGGCATGAACCTCATGAAATCCCTTATCGAAGCATGCCGCCAGAATCAGCTTGATGACGCCTCCGTGGACGACAAACACCGTCTCCCTGTTATTGCCTGCAATCTCGCGGAAGGCTTCCAGCACACGGGATTGGAATGCAGGAAATGCCTCCCCGTTTGGTGGGGTTACATGCACCGGGTCGTCAATCCAAGCGCGGTACAAGGGCTCATGCTGCAAATCCTCATACGTCTTCATCTCAAAATCCCCAAAATGCAGTTCCCTCAACCGTTTGTCCGCCATGAACGGCACGTCCGGGAAATAGCAGGACGCCGTCTGTCTGCAGCGCAGCAAATCACTGCCGAAGACAATGGCGGGCTCAATTGGTACGGCCGCCTCCACCGCCTGGACGATTGGCTCGTCCGTCCAGCCGATATAGCGCCTTTCCCTGTTCGCCTGCGTCTGTTCATGTCTTATAAGATGCACAACAGTACGAACCATAAAAACACCTCCGCCCACTCGAAGATCGCCCCCAGCAAATCACCGGAAATCCCGCCGAAATTCCGCTTGGCCCACGCCCGGTAGAACATCGTAAATACGAGCAATGCACCGGTGAGGGCGATGAGCATCCAATTCTGCAGCAGGATTGCCGCTGCCACGATGATGACGCCGTACAGGATGACCACCCACACAAGCGTCCGTTCATTCACCATCCTCTTGAAATAGCTGGCGATTCCCGTCTCTTTTGACGGCTTCATGGTGATGAATGCCAACAGCCCAGCCTGTCTTGCGATAAAAGGGAGCATGATGACAAACAATAGCGGAAGCCCGCGCACCAGCAGCTCATACAGGACACCGATTTTCAATATGACGAACAGCGTAAGCGTCAGTGCACCGAATGCACCGATACGGGGATCATCAAGTATTTCAAGTCGCTTCTTCCGGTCCCGGTAGGAGAAATAAGCATCCCCCGTATCAATGACTCCATCCATATGAAGTCCGCCTGTCGCTACAATATGCAGGACGACCATCAACACAGCAGTGAATAGCGGTGTCAGCTCGAAATATGTATCATTCAGCATGAGAAAAATCGCCTGCATGGCCCCAATGCCCACACCAATCAGTGGAATGGCGCCGTACATCACCGTAGCCGATCTTGCATTCATGTCAAACGCCTTCCGGATCGGCAACACCGTAAAAAATTGCAGGGCCAGCACAAACCCCGTTACCATCTGTTTCAACCTTTCCACCTCTTTACCATCCCGTAGTCTAATTCATATGCTTCGTCACAGAAGGCGACAAGCCATTGGTTCAGCTCCCCCAGAAGCTGCTGATAGTTCCTTGTCCATTCATATTCGGAAATCCCTGCGTCGAGGACTTCGTTCGATACGAGGACCACCGTCATCCCCTTCTTTCGCCAATCAACCAGCTGCCATCTCAGCCTGATGAGCATTTCTTCGACAGGCAGGCCTTCCACCAGTATGTTGGTCAGCCACGTAGTGAGGCAGTCCCATAGCAAAATCTGTCCGCTACGCAATTGCCTGAACGCCTGTGGGAATGCAGCCGGTACCTCAAGCGTAAGCCACTCATCGTGTCGTCGGTCCTGCTGATGCCTGTGTATCCTCTTTTTCATCTCCTCGTCAAAGGCGACGCCCGAAGCGATATAGACAGGCTGGCAATCCTTTTTATGCCGCTTGACGTAGCGTTCTGCAAAGGCGCTTTTCCCGCTCCGCACTCCCCCCGTGACGAAAATGCACTTGCCGTCCATATACAACCTCCTTCTAACAGTTCATTCTTTGACTGTAGCATATCAGAGCCATTTCTATCTCCATTCGGAAAAGAATAAAGCAATAACTTCATTTTCTTCACGAAAAGGGGCATAAGTCGCCACGTTTGCGACTGGAATGGGACATGTTGATGTGATTGCCGCAGGAACATTGCTTTTAGAAAGATTTCATCAAAAAGAAAAGAGCCGCCTCGAAAGTTTCGACTTTCAAGACAGCTCCTTCTCTATGTAGCCTATTACAGTTTGTTGATTAATGCATATAAAGTTTCTTTCAACTCGTCGTCGTAGCTACTTAAATCAACAAGGTTCGCCATACGTTCATGAAGAATCGGGCGCTCGATTACCAATTGCTCGTGCAGTACTTGGGCGATTAATTCGATGAATAGTTCATTGCGGACTTTCATGCCTTCTTCCAAGCGTGATTCTGTAATATGACCTGTTTTTACCTTCTTCGCCATTTTACTACCCCTCCTAATATTTATGCATACCCATTTTAGCATAACCATCGGAAGTTTTGGCAACTTTCTTGGAAAATTATCTTAAGCTTAGCCTATTTTACTGACAACTTGGGCATTTCCCGTATATTTCGAATTTATGCGCCTCGATGGAATAACCGGGCAGATTTTCTCCTAGCAGATCCATCGGACATAGGGAAAGCTCCTTTACATCACCGCAATTCCTGCAGATGAAATGATGATGGTGATGGTCGGACTCGCAGTGCATACGGAAGTTCCGCTCCCCATTCAGCTCCGTCTCCTCCAGTATGCCGAGTTCCACAAACGTCGCCAGATTGCGGTAGATTGTATCGAAGCTCATCCCCGGGAACTGCGGCTTCAGCACAGCCAGCAGATCGCGCGCCGTCAGATACTTCGTCGTTTCCGAAAACATATTCAGGATGAGCTCCCGCTTATCCGTCTTTTTATAACCATTGTCTTTTAAAATTTCCCAAGCGCGTGTGATATTCATCAGCTACACCCCTTTTGCAGAAAATTGAACGAATAGTTTTTTCACTAGCAGGACCACTAGCAGGATTAAAATTGACGTCACGACGATTGTTCCTCCCGGCGCCAAATTCAGATAAAAGGCACTGACAAGTCCGAGGATGACAGACAGCTCCCCGAATGCAATCGAATAGATGATCGCTTCCTTGAAGCCCTTTGCCAGCCGCATAGCCGCCGCTACGGGTAATGTCATCAAGCTTGATACAAGGAGGATGCCGACAATCCGCATACTTGCCGCAATGACAAGCGCCACGACAATCATGAACAGCAGATGGATCCATTTGGCCGGCAGACCGCTCGCCTTAGCATATTCCTCATCAAACGACAGGACGAACAGCTCTTTAAAAAAGATTGTCAAAAAGATGAATACAACGACCGCTATCGCGGCAACTACATAAAAGTCCTGTCTTGATACTGCTGAAACCGAACCAAATAAATAGCTCATCAAATCCGTATTGAACCCGCTCGCCAGTGAAATGAAGATGGCACTGATTCCCAGGCCGCCAGACATGATGATCGGGATGGCCAGTTCCTCATAATGTTTATACAGACGGCGCAGGCGCTCAATCAGCATCGACCCGCTGACGGAAGCGACGATGCCCAGGTAGATAGGGTTCAATAGGGCCAACGCCGAAAAATTCTGGCTCAAGTAAAGGCTGCCTGCTATCCCGGCCAAGGTCACATGGGACAGCGCATCGGCTATCAGGGACAGGCGTCTTACGACAATGAATACACCCAATAAAGGGGCGATGATGCCGATGATCATCCCCGCGAAAAAGGCGTTCTGTAAAAATTCATAATTCAATAATGCTTCAATCATATGCGCACTCCTTAGTGGATCTTTCGTACCGCATGCCCATACCAAGCATCGAGCTCGGCCTGGCTAATCGCGTCAAAATCATTTTTATAGCCGTGGAAGTGGATTGTCTGGTTCAGGCATGCCACATGGCTGATGCGGTTGGAAACGGTATCCACATCATGTGTCACAAGAATCATCGTAATATTCTGTTCCTCGTTCAACTTGGCCAGCATATCATAAAATGCCTGCACATTTTCATGGTCGATGCCGACAGTCGGTTCGTCCAGAATAAGCAGCTTCGGCTCTGCAACCAACGCCCTGGCGATGAACACCCGCTGTTGCTGTCCTCCCGATAATTGCCCGATGTTCCGCTTGGCGAACGACTCCATTCCAACAGCCCTCAAGGCATTGGAGACACGCTCATCGGCATCTTTCGGCAACCGCTTGAAAAGGCCAGCCTTCTTCGCCAATCCGGATTTCACCACCTCCTGCACCGTAGCAGGAAAGCCCGAATTGAAGGCGTTGGACTTTTGGGAGACATACCCGATCAGTTCACGATGCTTAAAATTGCCTGCCGGTTTGCCGAAGAGCTCGATTTCTCCGCTCATCGGCTTCAATAACCCGAGAATCAGCTTCAGCAATGTCGATTTCCCCGAGCCATTCGGACCAAGCAGGGCGAGGAAATCGCCTTCCTCTACACGAAATGAAATATTTTTCAGCACCTGTGTATGATCATACTGAAAAGATACATTTTTCAGCTCAATAATTGTTTTAGTCATCGATTTCTCTTCTTTCTAATTCAAAATCATTACGATTTACAACTTGTAAGTATAAGCGAATTTCCCGTCTGTGTAAAGGCTTTAAGCTCGAAAGGATGAGAGGATGAAAAAGCTAGAATTGTTCCGCTTTTTGATGGAGGGGCCTACGCGCGAGGTCCAGGAATTTTTGAAGGGTCAGGGCGTAGAACTTAGAAAGAGTGAAATCAAACAGTTGCGCGTCATTTTCCAGGACGCCCAGGCAAGCTGGCTGTTTACCGGCATTCCTGCGCCCGTCATCAAAAAGGCGGAGAGCATAGTAGGCCCTGAGAAAGTCCAGGAATTCCTGAAGCAAATACAATAAGAGATGGCTCATTTTGAGCCATCTCTTTTATTTAGGAGCGTATGCTATTTAGTGTGTCCAGCGCGTTTTGCGGACTTCAAGTGGGCGCCTGCGCTTTTCTTTAGATGTCCAGCGCCAGTCGCCCAGCCCCTCGCGTCGCTTCACCACTTTCCCGCGTGTGCAGGCACACTCGTCAAGTGGTTCCAGCGCGTGTCGGGGCTTGAGTGGGCGCCTGCGCTTTTCTTATTAATACATTTTCATGTATTGGTCGCGTTCCC
>JBJEFP010000352.1:23754-27448 GCA_051874195.1 Lysinibacillus sp.
AGTGGGCGCCTGCGCTTTTCTTATTAATACATTTTCATGTATTGGTCGCGTTCCCATTGGTGGACAGTTGTACGGAACATGTCGAATTCGATTTCCTTTGCCTCTTTGAAGTTTTCGTAGATATGCTCCCCTAGCCCTTCGATGATAACTTCGTCTTCAGCCAGTGCTGCGAGCGCCGCATCTAGTGATGGCGGAAGATTGTCGATGCCGTGCTGTCTGCGTTCCTCTGCATTCATCACGTAAATATTGCGATCGACCGGTGCTGGTGGAGTCAGTTGATTCGCCACACCATCCAGACCTGCCTCCAGAATGACGGCCATTGCCAAATATGGATTGGCGGATGGATCGACGGAACGCAGCTCGATACGAGTCGACAGGCCGCGTGAAGCCGGGATGCGGATCAGCGGAGAGCGGTTCTGTGCGGACCATGCCACGTAGCATGGCGCTTCATAGCCCGGTACCAGACGTTTATAAGAGTTTACCGTCGGATTTGTAATCGCTGTAAAGCCGTGTACATGCTTTAGTACGCCTGCCATGAAATGACGTGCAGTGTCGGATAATTGCAAATCTGCATTTTCATCATAGAACGCATTGTCCTCCCCCTTGAATAAAGAAAGGTTGAAGTGCATGCCCGAGCCGTTGACGCCGAATAATGGCTTCGGCATGAATGTCGCATGCAGGCCATGCTTTCGTGCAATCGTTTTGACGACAAGCTTGAATGTCTGGATATTGTCACATGCCTCTACTGCATTGGCATATTTGAAGTCGATTTCATGCTGCCCCGGTGCAACCTCATGGTGGGAGGCCTCAATTTCAAAGCCCATCTCCTCCAGTTCAAGGACGATGTCACGACGGCAGTTTTCCCCCATGTCTGTCGGTGCCAGGTCGAAATAGCCTCCGTCGTCATTCAATTCCAATGTCGGCTGTCCTTTTTCGTCCAGCTTGAATAAGAAAAACTCCGGCTCAGGCCCCAGGTTGAACCCCGTGAACCCTAACTCCTCCATTTTCTTTAGGACACGTTTCAAATTGGAGCGTGGGTCCCCTTCGAATGGTGTTCCGTCTGGGCGGGCGATATCACAAATAAGGCGTGCCACCTTGCCCTTTTCAGCCGTCCAAGGGAATACCATGAATGTATCGTAGTCTGGTCGAAGATACATATCCGATTCTTCAATACGTACAAATCCCTCGATGGATGAGCCGTCGAACATCATTTTATTGTCCAATGCCTTTTCCAATTGGCTGACCGGAATCTCGACATTTTTGATTGTCCCTAGGATGTCGGTGAATTGCAGGCGGATGAATTTCACCTGCTTGTCAATTACGAGTTTTTGAATATCCTCTTTCGTATACTTTCCTTTTTTCTCTACTTGTACTGCCATGTGCTCATCTCCCCAAATGTATGTAGTCCTATATATGTTGCATTTCTTTTTGCACGATGGAACGGAAGTCCAGTTCCTCTAAGTCCACTCCTCTAAATGTGCGTTTTTTTGCTTCCTTCTTTAATGCGAATATTTTCTTGATGCCTGCAATGTTGATGCCCTGTTCCAGCAGTTCCTGGATTTCCAGCAGCTCATCAATATTATTGAGGCTGAACATGCGCCGATTGCCTTCCGTACGTACTGGGACGATCAGTCCATGCTCCTCGTAATAGCGAATCTGTCTTGCGGTTAAATTCGTCAATTGCATGACTGTACTGATTGAAAGAACCGGCATGGCTCTTCTAACTTCTTTATTCATTTAACTCACCTCGCCTTTCACACTTTTAACAATAAAGTATGTCAGCTCCCACGGCAACCGAATGTTAGTTTTTATAACATAGCTCTTTTCGAACGTTTTTATCTACTTTTGATATTAATTACGCAACCCTTGATTTATCAGTGTTTTCAGAGAGTTTCCTTCCATGGCTGAATCAATGAAAGCGGTTATTTTTCAGACGAATTTCTGTCACATTTTATGTAAGTGACGGAACATGGGGTTGGGAGATAAACGAAGAGAATAGACATTCGAGGTTGTCCCTACAAGTGTACAGATGAATGGCGACAACTAGCCAAAGTGGACGAGGTCTTCCATCAAACTGCCTTCCGCTCTTTTCCGCCAATAAAAAAACCGTTCTGGTTGCTCATGTCAACCAGAACGATTTATGCCTAATAATTATTGATGATGTGCGAGACAACTGCGTCGATTCCTGCAATTGCGGAGGTGCTGCGATTTTCCGTCATGATGGAGAAGGTATATGTCTTTCCTGACTTCGCCTTTACATACCCAGATAATGTGTAGACGCCGGTGATATGCCCGGTTTTTGCGGTTACCCGGTATTGATGGGCAGACAAGGTGAAGCGTGTGCGCAGCGATCCGCCCACAAGCCGCTCTTTCGCTCCTCCCACTGGCAATGACTGATAGTACGTTTGATATGCCTGCATGCCGCGTACATGATAGAGGAGTGCGGTAAGGTCATTCGGAGAGATTTTGTTTTTGTGCGACATACCGGACCCATCCTCGAAGGACCAGCTGCCCATATCCAGACCGATTGATTGTCCGTACTCACGCAGGACTTTCACACCCGTCTGCGTGTCTCCCTTTCCGTAGGCCTCCGCTCCAAGCGTCTTCACAAAAATATCCGCCATGCTATTGTTGCTCAATTTCATGAATGTCGGGAACATTTCTTTTATTGTACGCGATTTCACCGTATAGACACGCGTAGCTCCTTCAGGGACGATGCCACGCCCGATGGTTGGTTCATTCGTAAAGGCGATGCCACGCTCCCTCATCGCCTGCTGCATCGCATACATCGTGTTGATGGTAGGGTTGTTGACGGTCACCCATTCCCTCACGGAGCTGCCTGCCGGGATACTTCCGGAAATGACGACCTGGCTTGTCCCGTACTTGCGCGTGATGGACAAGGTATTGCGTGTACCCCTGCTGCCTGTCGTGGCATGATTTGAAATCGTCATGCCCATCGCATTCGGCACTACACTGACGGCCGGCTTCCGTCCTGGGGTTCCGCCTTTCACCTGTACAATGATTGTGCTAGCATCGAAATCATCATTCGGTGATAGAACGAGCCCTGTCGTCCGCGCCGCATAATACTCGCTTTCATCGGCTTTTGCGATGCCCGGCGTCAATTGTTCGCCGGTAAATATGCTCTCATCTCCATAAAGGTTGCCGTTCACTTTATGGATGCCGTAGTTTTTCAGGGCGGTGGCGAATGTATTCAATTGGCTATACTGCAATGTCGGATCGCCGCTTCCTTTCAGATAGACATTCCCGTTTAATGTTCCGTTTGACAAATAGCCGTCTATGTACACCGAGGTTTCATATCGATACGTCTCCCCCAGCAAAGATAATGCCGCCGCTCCCGTCAGCAGCTTCATGTTGGATGCAGGCCTTCTCGCCGTATCGCCGTAATACTGGTAAAGAATCTGCCCCGTCTCGCTATCCCTGACGGAAACGCCTACACCTGCATTGCCCAAACTTTTACTGACAGCGCCGCTCAAGTTCATCGAAGCTTGCGCCTGCGACGGCAGCAAGACCGTTACAAAGACCATCACAAATGACAGCAATGCAATAAAAATTTTATTTTTCATATCATCCCTCCCACTTTCCTATCTAATTCATCGACAGAATTTTATAAAAATCCATATCTTCCCTCCTTTTTCCCGATTTCGCTCATTAATAACCTTATTCTGGCTGGTTG
>JBJEFP010000353.1:0-1859 GCA_051874195.1 Lysinibacillus sp.
GGTTATTCGGGTATAAATATCTAATTTAAGACGAAGGGTTTGAAGTGATAATGATGAAAAAGGTCCAGCGGTTATTCCAGAGCGAGGACGGCAATGCCACCCAAAGAGAGTTCATTCTACAGCAAGTAGAAAGGATTTTCACTTCTTTGGATGAAATGAAAAATCCAGACAAGACCATTCTTGGCGAGCATGTGGAAAAATCCCCGGCATTTTATCAGGAATTGATGGAGCAGAATAGCGTTCCTCAAGCCGGCGCTTCTATAGAAAAGGTAGTGGATGACCTGGTGGACGTGATGAAGGGGCACCCCTACCACACACATAACTATGTAACGAACGTAATACCGATGGCAAGCGTCCCGGGCATATTAGGCCAGCTGACGAATACATTGGTGAATGGCAACAGCTTATGGGATGTCTATGGTCCGGCAGCGGCCGAGTGTGAAGTGAAGGTCATCTCCATGATGTCCAAGCTTGTCGGGTATGATTTTACGAAAAGCTTTGGCTACACTACCTGGGGCGGACAGGGGGCGGTTTTCAGCGGCCTGCGTCTAGCCATCGCTAAACAGTTCCCCCATGCAAAGGAAGAAGGGATTCCGAACAACCTGTATTGCTTTGCTTCGGAAAACGCCCATTATAGCTTATTGAAATCGGTAGAAGCAGTAGGCATCGGAAGCAACCATCTGATCCGTGTAAAGGCGAAAGATGATCATTCGATGGATATGGAAGACCTGCAGCGCCGTCTTGAAGAAGTCATAGCAAAAGGCGGCATCCCGGTATATATCGTAGCCACTACGGGGACAACGGACAGTTTCGGGATTGATGATATCGTGGCGGTTAAAGAAATTGCGACATCAATGGAGCAGCGCTATCATTTGAAGCCAATCCATATCCATGCAGATTCGGCATTAGGCGGCTTTTATGCATTTTTCAATGATTATGACTTTGCGGATAATCAGCTCCAATTTGAGCCGGAAGTGCTTGAAAATCTGCAGCAAATACAACAGCGCATGCAGCACATGCATCTGGCGGACTCTTTATGTTTTGATTTCCACAAGCTAGGGCAGACGCCTTATGTAACGAGCCTATTTTTAGTGAAGGACGGCAGCAGTCTAGGGCTCATGGATTTGGAGGATTTTGATACGCCGTATGTAGGCAATCGTGGTTACGGTACGTACCATACAGGTTATACGCTTGAATGTTCCCGTATGGGCAGTTCCGTCGGGATTTATGCAGCATTGACAGCTTTCGGAAAGGAAGGCTATCAAACGCTTTTAGCCAACTATGTACGCGTGAACCTGGCCTTCCGTCAGCAGCTGGAAAAGGCGGATATCGGTCTTCAAGTAGTGAATCCCCACAATATCGGTCCGATTACGGTATTCCGTTACTATCCGGAAGGGGATGGATGGCAGCAGGAGCAGGCGGGGCTGAAAACAACGGCCCAGATCGAGGCTGTAAACAGAGTGAATAGCCGGCTATTCGAAATATTGGGGCAAAAACGTGATGAAGTATTCTTCGGTGATACAACCCGTGTAGGCACGGTAATCGCCTGCGATACGCAACAGCCTGTACCGATTGCAGCGGCTAAGCTGGTTACAATTTCACCGTACACGGAAGTACAGCATATCGAAGGAATCATCCAATCCTTAAAACGGTCTGTTGCAGCGTTGGAAGGCGAACCCGTCGAAGCTTAAGGATAAATAGAAGTTTTCCAATCCATGTCGGGCACTCCCCGCATTGTGAAGCAGTAGCGTGATGGAAGTGTATGTGAAATTCCGCCTCCATCATTGAATAAGTGTAAAAAAGCAGACGGTCTGGGGGCTTCATTGCCCAGACTGGCTGCTTATTTTTATTCTTTTATA
>JBJEFP010000353.1:1959-3223 GCA_051874195.1 Lysinibacillus sp.
TTATAAACGGTTATCCAATGTGATTGGAACGGACATGAAGAAAAGGGTTTGTGGACCGGATGATTTAGCTGATTAGTTAAATGAGGGGAAATAATTATCACCTGGAGAGTGTCCATGCACAAGCTGCTGGATTACTTGGGCATGAGATTCATATATATAGTGTAAAAGCTAATGGGAGTAGAAAATTATTGGGGAAACAAAGCAGCACATACAGATGGGTTGTATTTATTACGGTATCGTTTACTTATTTGTTAATGGCGAGTCAACGGACGGCCCCGGGATTGATTACGGACCAACTGATGCGGGATTTTCATGTAACAGCATCAACTATTGGGTTATTGACGAGCATACAATTTTTGGTGTACACGAGCTTGCAAATTCCGATGGGTATTTTAGCTGATCGTTATGGACCGAATTTTCTTCTCATCATTGGTGCCACCCTTACAGGTTTGGGTACAATCATTTATAGTCTTGGTACACATGAATTCGTCCTGTTTTTTGCCAGAATACTGACCGCCATAGGGGATGCGACCATTTGGGTCAACATGGTGCTGATTTTGGCCGGATGGTTTCATACAAGGGAATTTGTCCGATTGATCGGCCTTGCGGGCATGATGGGAAGTCTTGGCTTTTTATTAGCGACAGTACCTTTTTCAGCGTGGATACTATTACTTGGCTGGAGAGGAGCTTTCCTCTCGGCGGGGCTGGTGTTGTGCTTATGCGGTGTTCTCCTTTATTTTGTACTCGTAAAAAAGCCAAAGCAAATCTTTTTGGATGAGCCGGCAGTGGGGACTGAAGAAATACAGCGTGAAAAAACAGCGGTTCTACTTCGGAGGATTTTTTCAAGCCGGCAAGCATGGGCGCTGTTCTTTTGCCATTTTGGCGTAGTCGGCGGCTATGTAGGGTTTATCAGTTCTTGGGCAGTGCCATACGGGATGGATATGTACGGAATGACGCGTTCTGATGCAAGCCAGGTGATGATGGTCGGCCTTTTCGGGGCACTGATCGGAGCGCCTCTGGCTAGTGGGATTTCGAGCCGGTTAGCAACGATAAAAGGGCCATACCTTGTCGTACAGCTCATTGTGTTATTGAGCTGGTCTTCATTCCTTTTCTATAAGGGATTGCCGTCGCTTTTGTTGTTGATGCTCCTTTTCTTTATTATCGGCTTTGGATACGGGGCGAGTGCATTGACCTTTGCAGGTGTACGTCAATCTTTCCCGATAAAGGAATCCGGCATTGTTTCTGGCTTTGCCAATACAGGCGG
>JBJEFP010000354.1:0-3221 GCA_051874195.1 Lysinibacillus sp.
GCTGCTGTTTTTTGTTCTACACCTTATACATATAGAAATGCTTACTTTCTCCACTACGCCGACAGCCATCCAGTTCAAAAGAAGCTGGTAATTTGTCTTCTACAGTAAATTCGGACAGAAAAAAATCACCCCGATCGTTAGATTGTCTATCTAACAATCGGGATGAAGCGGGATGCAAACGGCGGGGAGACTGAACCTATACCAATGGAAAGCCGATAGTCTGTAGTAGCCGCCACCCTTTCGTACCGTTACATCAAACCAGACTGTTTGTGAATAACTTTATCTATTTTATAAAAGCGGAAATGCAGCATCAGCCTGGTACCGAAGCCGTACCTTTCATTACTTAGTGCCGGTACATTAAAAAGCGCCGGCTTCCTCAGCTTCAATATCCTGTTTCCTTGAAGAAAATAATTTATCCGCCTCTTTTTTTAAATCGGCAAGATTTCTTGCTTCCTGGACCAGCTTCTCCATCGTTTGCAGTTCATCATCACTGATGCCTAATAGCTCTTCAAACATTTCTACAGATTCCTGGGAGATCAATTCAATCTCCTTCATTGCGGCCATGATTTGCTGAGAGCTTGATGATAATTCCTCTGCGCTTGCAGAGGAATTCAAATTATTGTCCGCAATGATTTTTGTAGTGGATACAATCTGTTTAAACATGGTGCCGATCTCCAGAATCGTCGCATTGGTTTCTGCAAATTCTTCTGTTCCTTGCTTCATTGACTTGACGACCCTATCCGTCTCTTCCTGAATGTTTTTGACTATATTCGATACTTCTGAAGATGACTGGCGAGATTGTTCAGCCAGTTTCCGTACTTCGTCTGCCACAACGGCAAACCCCTTACCGTGCTCGCCTGCACGAGCCGCTTCTATTGCTGCATTCAATGCCAAGAGATTGATCTGTTCGGAAATTCCTGTAATGACTTTGACGATCATGCCGATTTCACGAGATTTTTCGCCAAGTATGTTGATGGCGTCAAATGTGGTGTTAATCGTATGATTGAACTGCCCCATTTTTTCCATCGAGATTTCCAGCTTCTCATTGCCCTGTTCCGTCAGCTGCAAAGTAGTGCTCGACTGCTCTGCAATTTGACTTGCCCTTATGGATAAGTCTTCGACCGCCAACGTCATATCTTCCATAGAGACGGCACTTTCTTCAGTGGCTGCCAGCTGCTTCTGCAACCCCCTGCCTACCTCATCGATTGCCGCCCTTACGATATCGGCCTTCTCAGCAGCATATTCCCCATGTTCAACCAGCGCTTCACCTTTGCCATTTACATTTTTAGAAACGGAATGAAATTGCTCTCTTACCTCATGGATAAAATCAACCACTTGATTGAAGGCGGCGTGATGCTGGCCGTCGCCGTCAATCTTGTGAGCAACGTTGCCTGCGGATAATTCCTTCATACCGTTTATCATCTCTTTACTCATCACAGATTGACGTTTCAGCGCAAAGTATCGGTAAGCAAAATATAAGGACGTACATAACAAAATCGCAATAATCCCCAGCGTTATGGCTTCCATAAATAAAGTTCTCCTATTCTCCTATTTATAAATGCGAAAATTTTAAAGCTCTCTTACGATAATATATGTCCCGTCTGCCACAGTTTCTGGAATGATGTTCAATTTGCTATTGTCCTTGTATTTATGAACAATGTGGTTTCCATCCAAATCTACATATTTATTTACACCATGATATTTTTCCATCACGCGCATCGATTTTGGATTTGTCGCTTCTGCCAAAACAAGCTTCAAGCCGTCTTCTGTCGCTTTTTTGATCAGGACATCGCCCAACTTCTGAACAACTTCATGACGGTTGTGCTCTGCAATTACCCCCAGCAGGAATAGGTGCAGAATCTCCCCATCTTCCAGCTCTTTTCCATAGCGTTTTTCATAGTCTTCCAGGAAACGCTTATCGATATCCTCCAATACCTGCATGACAATATTCATATCAGAGAAGGAGCCCTCAAAAATATCGTCTTCAATAATTTCAAGCGCATTTGTATCTCCGGCAAGCACGCCCACCACGTTTTGCTCCTCATCTAAAGCAATCGCGCAGTATTCCTGATGGACTGTGGCATCCAGGTAATCCTTTGTGAATTTGTAGAAATCCTCATATGGCAGATGTAAATAACCGATCATTGGTTCCTGCACCCATTTGCCTGCAACATCCACCCCAACGAATGTACGCGCCAAGCAAACAGCCGCCTTTTCTATTAGTTCTGGTCGATCCTTTGTAAGGATTTCGTATGTATATACCTTTTCTAATGTCAGCATGATAAACTTCCTTCCGAATGATGTTATGACTATTTCAAGATTAACGTGATGTCGAATGAGAGACAGCGTCCACAAATGTCCCTGGAAAATCGACCCGTTCTAAAGCATTTCGAATCTGTACTTGAGCAATTTTGGACATCGGTTTTATGACGATGATATCTTTAAAGCCCAATGAGCTATAGAACACCATTGTTTGACCCAGTTCCCCGGCAACTTTTGAAGGTACGGGAGATTGGTGGGTTGCATCAACTACAAACGTATAGCTCTGCTTCGATACTTTATTGACCGTCTCTTGCAAATCGGCTAAATACTCCTCTACAACGTCCGCTTTAAGAAACCCAAGCACCTGAACATGCACTTCCTTCTTCGCTTCATAAACCGCCATTTTATATTTCTGCCTATCAAAGACTATCATCTCAAATCCCCTTTTCTATTCTTTTGACGTCTATCTTAGTGGTATTTATCTATTTTCCCCTTAGGTCCAGAAAGCAACACGGGGTAACGGTATCCTACTCACCTGCTTCTACCTCTCTAGTTGCACCCGTCCATTCGCTTCTGAAAATGAAAAAAGCTACCTTAACGTAATGATAAGAATAGCCAAACAAAACAACTAGTATGTTGGCAACCCGACCATCATTATCCGAACGGATTTTAGATTCGTGGCTTTGCGTCCTTACCTTTCGATAAGTTTGCCTTTTTTCATCTTTAAAAACGAGTATTATTTTATCGCTCCCTGACATTATGGTAGTATAAATTATCTGTATTTTTTTGTCGATATTAGTTCTAATTATCCAATGCATTTCAAAAGAATAAAATGCATTAATATACTCTTTTATCCTATTTTCTTCTTGTTTTTTAGTTTTATTACTTTATTTATAAATAATTTATTTAGGCTCTTCTCCAAAATATGTGCTTGACCGCATATTCCGTTCCGGGCGGAC
>JBJEFP010000355.1:0-3220 GCA_051874195.1 Lysinibacillus sp.
CCTATCCTCTATACTTCAATGTCAAACCCTTCAAGAAGTTTCTGGCAAAGCGATCTCCGCACTCCTTGTAGTTCTTGTGGTCCGGGCTTCGCAAAATCGCCCCTAGTTCACCCTTCGATACCGTCACGCCGCCTTCATAAAGGAGGTCGAGCACATCCTCGCTCGTCAACTGCAGGGCAATCTTCACCTTCTTCAGCAGCATATTGTTGGCGCTTTCCTTGCCTGTTGCAGGCATCGGTCCTGCTACATTGCCATCCTTGTCCTTTTGCGGTCCGCGCTTGAATGTGATGAAGCCATTCAGAAAGGCCTCCAATGTCTTATTGTTCACCTTGATGAAATTGTCCGGTGCTTCCTCATCTTCCTTCACCTTGATCAGCATGTTCATCACGTCTTCCTTCGTGAAATCCATCCCGCCCAGCTTGAAAATTTCCACCATGTCCACATTTTTGATGTCCAATGCATATCGTAAACGAATCAAAATATCGTTGTTTGTCATTGTTTGTCCTCCTGCACTTTTACATTAGGCTTTATTATAACAGAGGATAGCCACTTGAAGAAATGCCGACTTCCATGACAGATACCGTTTTCATCATTTATGTAGCCGGCCCTTTGCACTCACCCGATGGCGAAACTCACGACCTCTTCATATTTAGGCGTCTTCTCCACGTTCGTTCTATACAATACGATGTCCTTGGCTTCAAAAGATAAAGGAATATCCTGAAACGGGTTGTACTGTACCAGCAGTTCCCTCGCAAATGCTTCGTCTGCTGCCCACTTTCTCGCTAACGTGATATGTGGATGATAGGGGCGGTCCTCCAGTGTAAAGCCTGCCTCCATGCATGTATGGTGAATGATGTGCTGCAGCCGGAACAGCCGCTCTTCTTCATTCACAGCCGCCCAAAATATCCTTGGCGCCAACTGGTTGCCGAACAGGTCGAGTCCTTCGATGCGTAGCGGAAAGCTTTCCTCTTCCTTGATGGCTTTGCTGACCAGCTCGATGACGGCGGCAAGCCGCGGCTCTTCCACGGATCCTAGAAAAGCGAGCGTAATATGATAATCCTCCATATGCACCCAGCGCTTGAACCGGAAAATGTGGTCCAGCTTCTTCATTTCGTCATGGATGGTTCGTTTCGTTTCCTCGGGCAACCGGATTGCCCAAAAATAATGAGGATTGGCGCTCATCGTATCACTCCCTTTCATTCAGAAATTCTGTAAATCTCATAAAAAGAGGCAAGGGCCGGTTCCAGATGAAGAACAGATTCGCCACCGATTTCAAGCACTTCCTGCCTCCCCTGCTTATTGTTAGCAATATCGGCCATGTTTATGTTATTTCCCCATACCCCGGAGCAGCAAATGCAAACGAAGGGGCCGACCCTCTTGTCTATCGAAGGTCGGCTCCTTTCATGATTCGTCGTGATAGTATGTAACGCGGTTGCGGCCGGTCTGCTTCGAATGATATAGCGCTTGATCCGCTAAGTCAATCAGCTCATCAGGTAGCCTGCCTCCCCTTGGCGTAATGGTCGCCGCTCCTGCACTGATTGTCACAAATTCATCCGTCACCGAAGAACGGTGGGGAATCTTCAGGTTGATGATGGCCTCCCTGATCTCCTCTGCCAAGGCACGGACCTCCTGTTCAGTCCGGCTGGCGAGTAATAGGGCGAACTCTTCTCCGCCATATCTTGCCACCACGCTCGTGGAATCGGTATTATAGGCATTGAGAAGCTGCGAAACGATTTTCAGACAATCGTCGCCAGCCAGATGGCCATAGGTGTCGTTGAAGTTTTTATAGTGGTCTATATCGAACAGGATAAGCGATACGCTTTCCGAATTCTGTTTGGCCGAACTCCATTTCTCCCATAAAAAATCGTTGAAATATCTTCTGTTAAAAAGACCCGTCAATTCATCATAATGGACCTTCGACTCCAACGTTCCGATACTGGCTGCCAATTCAGATCTCATCATATCAATATTGGCAATCAATGCGGACAGTTCATCGCTCCCTCTGTATACGGGAATCGATTTTGTAAATTCATGCCTCGCATAGGAAGTCACACAATCGTCCAGCTGGATGATCGGTTTTACAATGGATTTCAGGTTCCTTATGTTAAGGAATAGATTGATGCAGATGATGAGGGATGTAATCAGCACCAGAGCTATCAGCGTAAAGTTAATCCTCGACTTCATCTTTTCCCTTACGATGCTTCTTTGCCCTTCAATATGTACAGAGAAATCGGCCGATTGTTGCCGGAATTCATCGAGTGTAGCCTTCGCTTCCTCCATCAACTGCTTGTCCGGCTGTACTCCGTTACGGCCTAGTCCGATTAGCACCTCTCCGTAATGCTCCTGCCAGTACTTCCCCTTTTCAATGACCTGCTTGATTTCTACGTTCAACAAGGGGAGGTGTTCGGTTTTTTGTAGGAGGGGTTCCGTATTTTCCTCAAAAATTTCTCCCCCCCTATGATATGGTTCCAAAAAGGCTTCATCACCAGTCAAGTTATAGCCCCTTTGCCCGGTTTCCTGATCGATAATCGACTTATACAAAAGGTTGTAAGAATCATCGATACTATCCAGACTACGTTGCCCGCGAATGTTTTCATTCAGGGATAGGCGAATCCATATGGTAGAAGCAATGATAAACAGGATGAGGATGACTGCAGAAAATATGCTCGAATAAATCAATCTTCTTCCCAACTTGCCATAGGATTGCATGTTCATGATATTCTAGCCCCCTTATCAATTGTATCGTCCATCTCTGCGCCCTTTTGAAATGTTACAGAGGTGCAAAAGAATCCGACCTCCACCATGCACCAGTCGCCTTTCGCATCTATAAACTCCTTCCCTATCAGCCATGTGGTACAGGGAAATGCTTGGTGGCCGTATACCCACAGCGACTGCCAGGGAAGGTAGAGTGCATTGCAGCTAGCAAAACAGGACAGGACAGCCTGCGTAAAAATCGTCAGCAGACTTTTTTATATCAACCTACCAATTATACATTTTTTTCAAAATATTCCTACCCCTTTCTTTGCGGATGCAAATGACTCCGTTCCCTGGATGGTTGGATTTTTCCGAACGACGTACATTTCCCTTCCGTGCTACATAGGATAAGTTTAGACATCTACGAAGGGACTGAAGACATGTATTATACTCCTTGGATGTATGCACCTTCGCATCATCCCTCTTGTTGTGCACATATGCCCCTCTATAACTACGCAGGGCAACC
>JBJEFP010000356.1:0-3207 GCA_051874195.1 Lysinibacillus sp.
TCAACAAGAGCTTCTCATGTACTTAATGGGTTCCCGCATAGCAGTACATGAGAGCGAAGAGAAAGACGAATGTCAGGGCGCTTCCCAACACGGTTTGATTATGGGTGCTTTTACCATTTTTCAAGTTCTTTAAAAAGACCGTGAAATTAACAAACCATAAAACACCTAATAACGGTATGGCAAGCAAAAGCATAAGTAGCATACATGAAGTCCTCCTATTTACCGTTTTGTGGATATCGCTCTGGATTTCAGTATAACACGGGCATGCTTATCACAAAACGGCAATGTCGATGCCAAAATAAAAAAACGCACTGTGAATTCCAGTACGTTTTCTCCTTTACTATATTTGCACATCTGAAGGAAGTCCTTTATGTGTAGTTATTAATAGCGCATATTACCTCACCGGTGATGGCGTCGATGGCGCGGATGTCAGCTCTTGTAAAGCGGTCACATGCTTTATAAACCAATTCATAGACTTCCTCATCCTCAATGTAGTCCTTATCCCACACCAGCTCAAAATCCAGGTGTTCCTTGAAAATCTCAAGCGCCTGTTCAGCAGAAATGGAAGGTGCTTCCGGCAGTTCATGCAGTTGCTGGATGTCAATCAGCGGTCCTGAATATTGATCGATTAGACCGGTGTTCATATTGACGGCAATATTTATGACTTCCGAATGGACAGGAGTGCCGTGACCATCGTGCAGTTTGAACCAGAAGAACTGCTTCGTTTCATTTTTCCGCTCCTCTTTGTCATTTTGCGGGACGATGTATTGCAGGTAAGGCAGGAATTCGGGAATCACCATCTGCAGGAAGTGGAGAGCCCTTTCAAAGCAAGCTTCATGTCCTAGTTGCAGGTTGCCGGTCCGTTCTTGGAACCACATGAAGCTGCGGACCTTGCCAGTTTCTTTGGATATGAACGCTTTTACGGTTTGTTCTATACGCTCCTTGAAAAAGGCTTCAAATGATAAATCATCCTCATCAGGCATCCAACCACGCTCCCGCCACACGATTCCTACTTCATCACCCCAATCGACCTCCCGGATGATGTCCATCGTATCCGGTATGCCAATCAATTCCTCCTTGGTGTATTCACGACTTTCGACTGGATTGGTGCAGGGGAGAGGCCTTGTGATTTCAGGTTCTTCCTCTTCATTTACAACCGTTAACGTCGGCTCCATCTCCGTCGCCTTATATTTCATGAAAAATGGCCGCGGTAGATAGACGAGCTGCAGGGAATCCACCTCTACATCGTGTACAACTTTCGAAATTTTGTCAGCCACTAGCTCAAAATACAGCTGCTCCAGTACATGTTCTTTCAGTTTTTCTTTTGAAATGAGCTGTTTTGGAATGGACGGTGTCGGTTTTACCCCCTTATAATCGAATCCGACGACTTCTCCGTTGTCATTGACATCTATGTAGCTTCCGGTCCGTTCCAGCGGGATATTCATCACCAATTGTTCATAGTAAAAGCGGGTGCTGGATGTGAGCTCCTTCACCTGATGACAGGTGAAATGCTGCAGGGCATCCGGGTAGTGGCGGAGCAGGAATTGCTCGGCTATTTTTTGCTTCACCTTGACAGCTAAAGTCGTTCTATTGCCACCGGTTCCCCGTTCGACATCTATGGAGAGATGCGTAAGGTGCCCACCCGTATCAAGCTTGACGGTAATCCCTTCCTCTTCTTTTTCGTCGGTCCAGGAAAAGTATGCCTCTTCCTCAGTGTAGTTTTCAATCGTTTTGTGGAAATCTTGCGGAATATCCACGATGGATAGGGCCAGTTTCTCCAGTTCTTCTTCTACCAAATGAATAACCTCCGTTTCGTTGATGTTTTGTTCATCTATGTAGTTTCCTCTTAGTAGTTAGAGACCTACCAATACCAAAAAGGGTACAATGTTTTGGATATTTTTTTGTATTAATCATTATTATACCAATTTAATGGTATCAGAAGGAAGGGAATAGGACTATAGCAGATATGAGGATGCTGATTGATAGTGAGAATAAAAACAGAAGACGATAATTCGCCTTCTGCTAAAAGCCATTAAAATGGAAAACCACCATTGATATGAAGCACCTGTCCTGTTACGTAAGACGAATCATCAGAAGCAAGGTACACATAGCCTGGAGCCAGTTCACTCGGTTGGCCCGGACGCTTCATCGGTGTCTGGAATTCGCCTTCTTTACCGAATCCCTCGACTTCCTGTGCTGTAAATGAAGCAGGGATGAGCGGTGTCCAGATCGGTCCGGGCGCCACGGCGTTCACCCTGATTTCCTGGTCTACAAGAGAGCCTGCCAGCGAGCGCGTAAATGTCATGATGGCCCCTTTTGTAGCGGAGTAGTCGATCAAGTTCGGCGCACCCTGGAATGCTGTGATGGACGTCGTATTGATGATGGAGCTTCCTGGCTTCAGGTGGTCGAGTGCCGCCTTCGTCAAATGGAACATGCTGAAAATGTTCGTGCGGAATGTCCGTTCCAGCTGCTCCGTTGTAATGTCCTTTAATGATGGCTGTGTGTGCTGCTCGCCGGCATTGTTGACAAGGACATCCAGCTTGCCGAACTCATCGATCACTTTTGTGATGACCTCCTGGCAAAAGGCTTCCTCACCGATGTCCCCGGCGATCAGCAGGCAGCGTCTTCCTTCGCGCTCCACGTATTGCTTCGTTTCCTCTGCATCTTCGTGCTCATCGAGATAGGAAATGGCGACGTCCGCACCTTCCTTCGCGAAAGCGATGGCAACTGCACGTCCGATACCGCTGTCCCCACCTGTAATCAAGGCGGTCTTACCGGCAAGTCGTTGTCCTGCGCCCGCCAGATTTTTCGTGAAATCCGGACGCGGCTTCATTTCCTCCTCGAATCCAGGCTGGCGTTTTTGCTGTTGAGCAGGGATGTTCTCTGGATATTCTTTCGTCATGATGAAAACCTTCCTTTCCATACGATTGTTGCTCCTTGCCATTGCAAGGGCGTGCATAGGTTCTTTTCCCGTACGGCTCGAGTTGAAACGGATAAGCTTGCGTAATGGGGGGGCTATCGAGTATTGGGTGAAAGCGAGGGTGCGACAAAAAGCGTAAACCACTAAATTGTCGGGGTTTACGCTTTTGTACATGCCTGGAACGGCTATTTGAATATATTGATCGTCGTAATAATGATCGGCATACCAAACACATGAACTTCTCACGACTAAAGTCGCGAGTTTCTAAAAATAGTTACTCGCAATTT
>JBJEFP010000357.1:0-27110 GCA_051874195.1 Lysinibacillus sp.
CCAGTGCGGGTTTACCTACCAATACGAGGATTTGCAAAAGATGTACAAAAAATACAAGGACCGTGGATTTGTCGTACTGGCGTTTCCCACGAACCAATTCGACGAGCAAAATCCAGAAGACGGGCTAGCTACCGCAAGGGCTTGTAAAGTGAATTTCGGGGTAGAGTTCCCGATATTTGATATTGTCGAAGTGAACGGGGAACGGACAGCGCCGTTATTCAATTACATAAAGCATGAAGTGGACGTGCGGAAAGTGGATAACAGCAATATGCAGGAGAAGATGCTGATGAATCATGTGCAAGAAACATATCCAGATTATCTAATTGGGCGCAATATACGATGGAATTTCACGAAGTTCTTAGTCGATCAATCAGGCAAGGTGATTGCCCGTTTTGAACCGACCGACTCTATGCTCGATGTGGAGCATGCCGTAGAAGCGTCACTCCTCTTATAAGGAAATCAATACCTGATTGCCCAGAAAAAATCCCGTCAGTCAGACGACCGTTTGCAATGGAAACGGGAAGACCCTTAAAAAAGGGCTGCTTTTATGCAGCCCTTACAGAGTGTAGACAAAGTCGAAAATTCGACTTTGTCTCTTTATTCTTTATGTGAATTTTGTTGAGTAGGATTTTACCCAGGCTGTCTTGAACACGCTCGCCAGACAGGCGCAGTTTTGCGACGAAAGCGTAGCGGCAGGAGCAGACGAGCGAGGCAAGCAACGCAGGATGAAAGCATTTGTCAACAGCCCTTAGCTTATGACATAGTCCTCGTATTTATGGTAGTCAGCCTTCTTCAGTTCAAGCTCTAACAGCGTCCCCTCTTCTTCATAGGCTGTACTGAAAATCGTAGCCGCCTCGTTCAGATAGGAAACGACCCCTCCCTTTTCATACGGGATGAGCATGCTGCATGTAATATAGTCCGAGAAGACATGCTGCTTGATGATCTGCACCAATTCATCGAGGCCCACCCCTTCCTTCGCGGAAATCCAGATGTTGTCTCCGCTGACAAGTGGATGCTTGACGCCCGCCAGATCCGACTTGTTGTATACATAGACGGTAGGGATATCCTCCACCCCCACGGCCTTCAACGTCTCATTCGTCACATTCATCATAAAGCCATGCTCCTCGTTGGACACATCCACTACATGGAGCAAAAGATCGGCATCCCGCGCCTCCTCCAATGTGGAGCGGAAGGCTTTGACGAGATGATGGGGCAGCTTGCTGACGAATCCGACCGTATCGGTCAATAGGAACGTCTTGTTGTCTGGCAACTCTATGTTGCGGACCGATGTTTCGAGCGTCGCAAACAGCATGTCCTTTTCAAACACACTCTTTGAATCATCCTGCCCGATTTTGGCAAGGACCTGGTTCATGATGGTGGATTTGCCGGCGTTCGTATAGCCGACGAGAGAGACGACGGGCACTGCATTCTTGCGGCGCTGCTTGCGCTGTGTTTCACGCTGCTCCTTCACCTGCTCCAAGTCGCGGCGCAGCTTGGCTATCTGGTCCTCGATTTTACGACGGTCCAGCTCCAGCTTGGTTTCACCGGCACCACGGTTCTTGAATCCTCCGCCGGTGCCCCCGCCTTGGCGGGACAACGAGGCGTGAAGGCCGACCAGACGCGGCAGCATATATTGCAGCTGCGCAAGCTCCACCTGCATCTGGGCCTCGCGTGTTTTGGCACGGCGGCTGAAAATATCCAAAATGAGCATCGTCCGGTCGATGACTTTGCATTCAAGGTCCCGCTCCAGATTACGAATCTGTGAAGGCGACAGCTCATCATTGAAGATGATGATATTCGCATCAGTCTCCTCGGCAAACGTCCTGATTTCTTCAATTTTGCCGGTACCTACATAATGGGAAGGATTGATGCGCTCCAGATTTTGCGTCACATATCCGGCTACCTCGACATCCAATGCTTCCGCCAGATTCGCCAGTTCTTCCATCGAATAGTCGAAGTGATCATCATTCCGCAAGTTGACTCCGACTAAAACACCCTTTTCCTGCAGGGTTTCAATGTCTTTCAAATTGTTCACAAAATCCCCTCCTACGTGCTGATTACTCACATCGTAACACAGAAAAGGGGCGCCTCAAAAATATTTGAGGCATCCCCTATCATCGCTCCGATTTCAAGCGGCGGATCGTTTCATCGAATTCCGCCTCGATTTCCTTATTCGGCCTGTGGGTGACTGCACTTACCACAACCGCCACCATCAGGCAGACGATGAAACCCGGCACAATTTCATACAGTGTGGAAGCCAGGATTCCCACCTTTCCCCATACGAAGGCGACTAATGCACCGCTCACCATACCGGCAAGTGCGCCGATGTTCGTGAGCTTGCGCCAGTATAATGCCAACAGGATGATCGGGCCGAATGCAGCACCGAAGCCCGCCCATGCGAATCCGACCAGATCAAGGACCGAATTTTCCGGATTCCAGGCAAGGAATGCGGCAATGATAGAAATGAACAACACCGCCAGGCGACCGGCAAACACATAATGCGCATCCGTTGCCGTCTTATTGAAGAGCGCTTTATAGATATCCTCAACCAATGCTGAAGACGTGACTATCAGTTGGGAGCTGATTGTACTCATAATGGCCGCCAAAATAGCCGCCAGCATGATTCCTGCTATAAATGGATGGAACAGAATCTGCCCCAGTACGATGAACACCGTTTCTGCATCCTCCAGTTCCCTGCCGCTTTGCTGGAAGTAGGCGATGCCGACAAGGGCTGTCGCAATGGCACCTGCCAAGCTAAAGATCATCCAGCCGATACCAATCCGGCGGGCTGATGCCGTTTCCTTTACAGATTTGATGGCCATGAATCGTACAATGATATGCGGCTGGCCGAAATACCCCAACCCCCAGGCGATGGAGGAAATGACACCTGCCACTGTAGCCGTGGAGGCAAACAGGGACAAATGCTCCGGATTCACCGCTTTGATGGAGTCGAGCGTCTCCCCAAGTCCGCCTGTCAGGAAGACACCGAATACCGGAACGGCAATCAATGCCAAAAACATCGTGAGCCCCTGCAGGAAATCCGTATAGCTTACCGCAAGGAAGCCTCCGAATAATGTATAGGCTACTACAATCCCCGACACAATCAGCATGCCCGTATGGTAGTCATAGCCGAATGAACTAGTGAAGAACTTCCCGCCGGCAACCATCCCGCTCGACACATAGAATGTGAAGAAAATCAGAATAATGATGCCTGATGCAATACGAATCGCCTTCGTTCTATCTCGCAACCGGTTATCCAGAAAGCTCGGAATGGTAATCGAATCGCTTGCCACTTGTGTATAGACACGCAGTCTGGGCGCCACCAGTAGCCAGTTCAAATAGGCACCAATCGTCAAGCCGATCGCTATCCAGGCATCCACCAGTCCGTTCAGGTAGATGGCGCCCGGTAGTCCCATCAGCAGCCATCCGGACATATCCGCCGCGCCGGCACTCAAGGCCGTCACCGCCGGCCCTAGCCCCCGCCCTCCTAGCATATAGTCATTCAAGTTCTTCGTTCGTACGAATGCGTACCAGCCGATTGCAAGCATGGCAATCATATAGATGACGATTGCCACCAGTTGAAATGCATGGTCTGACATGGACACCCCCCTTTTCTTTTATAGTATTTTTATGATTTACCTTCCTATATTAACAGATATTTTTACCCTTTTGACAATAACCTTCATTTTCCTGCCCCAATCGTCAAACCCCACCGTATTCGCTTGTTGTGATAAACTAGACTTACTTTAAACAAAGAGGTTGAGGACTATGGATTTTGAACAGATGAAGCAGCAGTTCCTGGGACTGCTTGAAGAAAAGAACCTTGTAAACGCCACGATCAGCCAGCCACGCCAAAAATCGAATGAGCTGAAGCGTGTCAGGCTGAAGCCGATTGAGCTGAAAGGTGTCTATACAATCCAGCTGGAATACCAATACGAACGGATCCTGAAACATGAGAACGTTCCTCTGGAGCAGTTCGCACCCCTCTTCGACACGTTGCTTGAACAGTTCCGGCAGATCCATGCGCAGTTCACGGACCAGTCCGTCCAGGTGCAGCTTTCCAAGAAGAACAAGGTGCTTTGGAAATCGGACAAGCAGGCAGTTGCCAAAAAAGTGGACCTGTCGCATAACCGGAAGAAACGCTATCTCTTGGACGACGCGACGCCCTACCCCTTCCTCATCCGACTCGGTGTGCAGACGGAAGATGGCAAAGTGAAAAAGCAGAAATACGATAAGTTCAGGCAGATCAACCGGTTCGTCGAGTTCATCGACGACTCCCTCCATTATTTGCCAAAGGACCGCACCATCCGTATTTTGGACTTCGGGTCCGGGAAGTCCTATTTGACCTTTGCGCTCTACCACTACCTGAAAGTGGAGAAGGGTTTGGATATCCGGGTTACGGGGCTCGACCTGAAAAAGGAGGTCATCGAGGAATGCAACCGCATTGCCGCCGATCTCGGTTATGAGGACCTGGAATTCCTGGTGGGGGATATCAACGATTATAATGAGGAAACATCCGTTGATATGGTTGTCACGCTCCACGCCTGTGATGTCGCCACAGACATGGCGCTTGCGCGTGCGGTGAAATGGGGTGCAAAGGTCATATTGAGCGTTCCCTGCTGCCAGCATGAGCTGAACCGGCAGCTTGATGCGCCTGCGCTCGACATTATGGTGCAACACGGACTGATCCGTGAACGCTTCGCCTCCCTGGCGACCGATTCCATCCGGGCCGAGCTCCTATCGCTCGTTGGGTACGATACGCAGCTCCTCGAATTCATCGATATGGAGCATACGCCCAAGAATGTACTCATCCGTGCCTACTACACGGGGAAGAAGGGAACCGCAGAGCAGCACGCGCGCTATAAGGCATTCACAGAGCTCCTGCAGGCAAAACCGTTCCTGCAAAACGAATTAAATGAATATCTCTAACGGAATGAAAAGACGCTCGAAACCGGCGTCTTTTTTCTATAAAGCGCAGCACGGTACACCTCCTCTCTTCTCCGGAAAAGATGGAGTGCAGGATTTACAATGCTGTAACATTCAAGTTGACATAATAACATACCTTTCACTACCAGAGGGCGGAAGCGTAATACAGGGCTATCATGGCAAATGACAGATAGAGTATCTTTTCGATAAAATCCTATCCTTTTTTATAAAAAAACGCCGCACCCTAATTGAACTTCCATATAGAGGTGCGTTTGGAAATGTTACAGAATTGTAAAGTTTGAAAATAACAAGTGAATAATTCTATAGATTTTTTAAAGTTTTTGTTATGATAATTGAGGCTTAATTTTTACCACTATAACATTTATATAGACGGAGGCAATTCCATGTTCAACTCTAGAAAACAAGATCCTTTCTTCTCGTCACTTCATAAAATTGCGGAAAATATGCAGGAGGCGGTGCATTATGCCAATGACTTCCGCATCGAGACAGTGGCGGATTTGAAAGAAATCAGCATTAAAATGAAGGAATATGAAACGGCCGGCGACAAATTGATCCATGAACTGATTGTCATGCTGAACAAATCATTCATGACACCGATCGAGCGTGAGGATATCCTATCCCTGGCGATTCGTATGGACGACATTTTGGATGGTACGGAAGGGTGCATCGCGCACTATGAAATGTTTTCATTGACTGAAATCGACCAATCCATGCGTGATTTCCTAGGCTATATCACAAAATCCACCGATGAAATTGTAAAGGCCATGGACTTGCTGAACAGGAAGGATCTAGTGGGGATGCGCCAGCATGCCATCCTGGTAAAAGATTATGAGCGCCAGTGTGATGAAGTGCTCCGTTCATCCATCAAACAGTTGTTTTTAAATGAGAAGGATCCGATCCGCTTGATTAAGTTCAAGGACATCTACGAGCAGTTGGAGGAAATCGCCGACTACTGTCAAAACGTAGCAAATACGATTGAAACTATCATTATGCGTAACGCGTAATAGCGGGAGACTTCATAAATGGACACAATATTTTTAATTACGATTTTAGTCGTTATTTTTGCTCTAGCATTCGATTTCATTAATGGTTTTCATGATACGGCAAATGCGATTGCAACGTCCGTATCGACCAGAGCCCTAAAGCCGCGTGTCGCCGTACTAATGGCGGCGGCTATGAATTTCCTCGGGGCGCTGACATTCGTAGGGGTGGCGAAGGCCATCGCCAGCGATATTGTCGATCCGTTCTCACTAAATGCATTTAATGGGGACGTGACAGGCTCGATTGTCATTTTAGGGGCGCTTTGCTCAGCTATCACATGGAACCTTTTAACTTGGTACTATGGTATTCCGTCCAGCTCCTCTCATACGTTGATTGGTTCTCTAGCAGGAGCGGCAATTGGTGCTGCCGGTTTCGGTATCTTAAACTACAATGGCTTCGTTAAAATTCTGGAAGCATTGGTTTTATCACCTATTATTGCGTTGGTAGTCGGTTTCTGTGTCATGTCCTTATTCAAAGTCATTTTCAAAAACCGCAACCTTTATAAAGCGAATAAACGATTCCGAATTTTTCAGATTGTCACAGCTGCCATTCAATCTTTCACACACGGTACGAATGATGCCCAAAAGGCAATGGGGATTATTACAATGGCACTTATCGCTGCCGGTCTCCAATCCGGTGACGATGTACAAGGATGGGTACGTATCGCCTGTGCCACAGCCATGGGTCTTGGTACATCTGTAGGTGGTTACAAAATCATCAAGACGGTCGGTGGTAAAATCATGAAGATTCGTCCTGTAAACGGGGTTGCGGCAGACTTATCTTCTGCAGCGGTCATTTTCAGTGCGACATTAATCCACCTTCCTGTATCTACAACGCATGTCATTTCCTCGGCCATTATGGGTGTAGGTTCGGCTCAGCGCGTGAAGGGTGTCCGTTGGAGTACTGCACGTAAGATGGTCGTAACATGGGTGATCACTATTCCTATCTCCGCTGTGATGGGGGCCCTATTCTATACAGTATTGAACTTCATATTTTAATGCCCTATCCGGATTACATCGTTGTAATCCGGTTTTATATATTTGTGCTATTCTAGTGCTAGTAGAAATTCATAAGTCAGTGAAAGGCGGTGTTTCCGTGCAAGCTGTAGCAAGCTTCGTCACTAAATTCGCAAAATCAATCATTGCAGTGTGGGCTACTCTCCTCATCATTCTCGCTTTTTTTGCCCTACAACTACCATCTAAGCTGCAAGGAGACGGTTTTTCAGTCGATGGCGACCATAACCGAGTCACCGAAGAACTATCTGAGACGTTCGGACTCCCATCCGGTACCATTTTCGTATTGTTTGAACAGAAGACAACTCAGGAGATTGAACAGACGCTTGAAGAGTTGGAGGCTGTAGAGGAAATCAGCAAAGCCACCTCCCCCATCGACGAAAAAGCATTCAATAAGGGCCCTCTAGCCTATGCTGCGCTGGAGTTCGACCATACCATCGATGACTATTTCGTCATCGTTGATGAAATAAGGGGTATTATAGGTGATAAAGAGGGAATTTCCATTACCGGTTCCCCTGTTATTTCGAGGGATACGAACCTTGCCAGTCAAAAGGATTTGATGAAGGCGGAAGCCATTGGACTTCCTATCGCCCTTATTATTCTTCTTCTAGCATTCGGTACGGTCGTCTCTGCACTTTTGCCGGTCATCATCGGCGGTGTAACGGTAGTGATTTCTTTCGGATTGCTTGCCCTTCTTGGTGATATGATCGACTTATCGATTTTCGTATTGAATATCGTGCCGATGCTCGGTCTGGCATTGAGCATCGACTTTGCCCTTCTGTTCATCAATCGCTACCGGGAAGAAAGGGAGCGGACATCAGTCGTGGAGGCAGTACAGACAGCCGTAAAGACGGCTGGTCGCTCCATCATCTTTTCCGCTCTATGTGTGATGATTGGGCTCGGTTCAATGATCATTATCCAGGTGGATATTTTCCAGAACATCGCACTTGGTGGCTTCGTTGCCGTCCTGTTCGCCGTCATTACAGGGCTGACGCTGTTGCCGGCATTGCTGGTGGTGCTCGGTGACCGTTTAAACAAATGGCGCCTGGTTCGAGTGAAGCCAACTGCTGGGCGTTGGAAGAGCTTTGCTGGATTCGTTATGAAAAACCCAATTAAAATCATCCTTACGGCGGTCCTTCTCCTCGTGGTGGCCATGATTCCAATCAAGGATATCGAACTGACCATCCCGTCGGTCGATGTGCTGCCTCCTTCGTATGATGCACGGCAGGCATATGATGTACTGGCGGAGGAGTTCGATTTAGGCAAGCAGTCCACCGTCTTTCTATTGGCCGAGCGAGAGGACGGATGGGCGGATCGCGAAGGTCTGGAAAAAATTATGGATATCCAGGAGCAATTGTCTGCAGAACCGCTTGTAGCCGATGTGACATCTATATTCACGGCGGCCAATATCGATTCGGTCGATATGTGGGAAATGGCGAGTGCCAACCCGCAGACTACCGATGCATTGGATTCAGTAATGGAGAATTTCGTGCAGGAGGAACAAATGTATTTAGTCATCAACCTTGATGCCGAAAGCGATACAGCCGAGGCGCAAGCCTTTGTCCGCGATTGGAAGGACCGGAGTCTAGGCGTCGACTTCATCCTTGGGGGCCAGCCTAAATTCAACCAGGAAATCTTCGATGAGATTGCAGATAAAATCGGGATAGCAGTCGCCATCATCATCATCACGACATTTGTCATTCTGATGATAGCCTTCAAGTCACTTTTAATCCCGTTGAAGGCCATCATCATGAACATCCTCGGTCTCGGCTCCACGTTTGGGATTCTAGTGTACGTGTTCCAATACGGCCACTTCGGCATGACCGAATCGACAATTGCATTGATCATCCCAGTCCTTGTTTTCTGTCTCGTATTTGGATTGAGCATGGACTACGAGGTATTCTTGATTTCCCGTATCCAGGAAGAATACGATAAGGGCTCGGAAAATACGAAGGCTACGATTGATGGGCTCGTTTCTACTTCTAAAATCATCACGTCGGCTGCCTTGATCATGATCGTCATCACCGGGGCATTTGCATTCACCGATGTGACGACCGTGAAGCAGCTCGGTATCGGAATAGCAGTCGCCATTGCTATCGATGCGACAATCATCCGGCTGATGCTTGTCCCAAGCCTCATGAAGCTGTTTGGCAACTGGAACTGGTGGCTGCCGTTTGTAAAGCGCAATCGGCCTTGAGGCACTAAAATACAAGGGCCGCCGCGGCATTTCGCCATTTACTTTCCAATTCATGAAAAAGGCGCACTTTCGCCAACTATGCGAGAGTGCGCCTTTTCGAATGAAATTTTCTCGGTACCAGTATTTGGATGACCTGGCCTTAGACATCGTCAATTGACGGTCGAATTCGCCCCATCCAACTCAGACGCCTGTACCATGTAGTAAGAAAACGTTCTGACCTTCATTTTTTTCACAAAGGCGTATCATGCAAAAGCATCAAAGGAGCCGACTGGTCGTTTATTTCTTCTGTCTCGGGCACCCCTTTGTTGTCCTCGTCAACGCCTCCATTGTTGCGGCCATACTTCGATGGATCATATGTGTTATAGAAGATGGTGATGGCGATGACCGCCAGCAGCGATGCAGCGGCGATGCAGCTTATTACGATGATGCCCATCTTCTTTCCGCTCATGTTCTTCTTCTCCATTATTGCCCCTCCTTTACTTCTTAGGTCGGAAGCCCTCCCCATGCAAGTAGTCGGCCGCCGCCTCACGCGTACCGAACGATTCCTCCAGATTCCCCTGGTGATATACATTCCAAACCCGGTTGTCGTATACAAGCTCCAGTTCTGTATGATGGCGGTCGCTCCATATTTCAACGACCGGCTCCTCATCGATTTCCTCCGACAGGTAATCGATGGCATCTGCGACGATTTCCCGTAGCGCTTCCGGCGAATAGTCGCGGATATTCACAAGCCCCTTGTCGGTTGCTTCCTTTTCATATTTCAGCAGATCCCCGACGAATACGAAGCCATTGCCATTCGGGTGCAGCTTTTCCACGACAATCGTTTTTTCGTAAAGGCTTTCTTCAAAATGGTAATTCAAACGCTTCAACGAAATCTCCTTCTTTTTAAGCTGCGGAAACTCCTCGATAATTGCCTGCTTTTGTTCAAATGTCAGCATAAAACGCTCCTTTAAAATTCTTTTCGCAACTAGTATAACATAGGGGCATTACTTTGACGCCGGACTTGTACAGCTTCATCTAGTGGCGGATGGAGCACGGCGGGAATGCCTAGCCGTGGATGGCACACTTTTCTATACCCCTGCCATGGTCCTTCATATGCTCCCAGGCTGTTGACGAACGCTTTCATCCTGCGCTGCTTGCCTCACTCGTCTGCTCCTGCCGCTTCGCTTTCGTCGCAAATAAAAAAGCATTCGCTCGACTGCGCGCCTTGTCTGGCAAGCGCTTTCAAGACAGCCTGGGTAAAATCCTACCCAACAAATATTATAGAACCACAAATTTCACATGAAAAATAAAGAGACAAAGTCGAAATTTCGACTTTGTCTACACTCTGAGAGCACGCTATAAAACATGCTCCTTTCCCTTATACCGTTTTTGTAGCAGCCTCTTTAATCTTCTTCCGTTCCTCATAGACATTAACCACCACTACCTTCAAAACGGCATATGTCGGGATGGCAATGAGGATGCCAATAAAGCCTGCGATATTCCCAGCCGCCAACACGATGGAAATGACCGTCAGCGGATGGATGTCGAGCGTTTTACCCATGATGTTCGGTGTAATCAGGTTGCTTTCGATCTGCTGGGCCGCCAAGGTAACGACCGCCACCCAGAAGACGAGGACCGGGTCCTGAATCAGCGCAACGACTACAGCCGGCACCAATGACACCCACGGACCGATAAATGGAATCATGTTCATGAAGAAGGCGAAAATCGACAACAGCAGTGCATACTCTAGCCCGATGATCAAATAACCGATGTACATCATCAAGGCGAGCAGGGAACTGATGAGTACTTGTCCCTGTACATAGCTGCGCAGCACGCCGTCGATGTCTTCGAGCGTCTCCTTGACCCACGTCCGGCGATTTCCTGAAAATATACCATATATGTTCGGAGCGAACTTCTCATGATCCTTCAACATAAACAGGAAGAAGAACGGTACCAGTATCAGGGTGAACGTAGCAGAGACGGCACCGCTGATGAAGGCTACAATCCAAGTGCTCCCCTTTACAGCAATATCCTGTATGGAATTGGAAACGGACTCCACGAGGTCTTCCAGCTGCGGGGGTAGGCGATCAGTGTTGGCCATTACATAGTCGGCGGTCTTCTGTATGTTCTCCGCGATGGTCGGAGCGTTATCCACCAGCTTATTGACCTGGCTTGCAATCGGATTGCCGATCATCAATAAAAGCCCAGATACCACCCCCATCAGCAGGATGAGAATCGTCGTGACGCTGCCCCATCTAGGTAGCCCCCGTTTTTCCAGCAGGCGTTGAATCGGCTCCGTTACATAGTATAGAACCCCTCCTAATAACAAGGGGACAAAAATGGTTCTTAAAATGATGACGAGCGGAGTAAAGATTCCTTTGATTTCAATAAAATATTTTATGATAAGAAGGCCTATGAGCATTCCTACTCCTACCTGAAACCATAACTTCTTCGTCAATTCCTACCACATCCTTTCTTACTCTCTTTCCCTTCCCCTCCATTATAAATCTATATACGTTCATTTACACAAAAAGGTGTCAAATAATATGGCTCAGGTCTACGAAACAAACGTCGGACAGCTTACATGAATGCTTTAGATGTAGACTCCCTTTTTCCCGCAGTTCATATGGCGATAGTTCATCATTTTCTTCACATCAAAAAGAGCCGCCTACAGGAAATTCCCATAAGGCGGCCCCCACCATTATAATGTTGTATCGTCGATGCTGTTTAAATAGTCCTCGATGACGCCAATCACCGACTCTACACAGCCTTCCTCGAACGGTGAAATCAGACCCGCTTCCTTGACAAGACCCGTGAATGCCTGGGAACCCCCTAGGCTGCACAAATGGATGTAGTCCTTCCAGGCGGCATCGAAATCCTCTCGTGAACGCTTCCAGAATTGGAAGGCACAAATCTGCGCCAATGTATAGTCGATGTAATAGAAAGGACTTCCATAAATATGTGACTGGCGTTGCCAGAAGCCGCCTGATTCCAGATACTCATGACCGTCGTAGTCGCGGTGCGGCAAGTATTTCGCCTCAATGTCCTTCCATGCCTGCTTGCGCTCCGCCGGCGTCATTTCCGGATTTTCATATACGACATGCTGGAATTCGTCTACAGCCACCCCGTAAGGAAGGAAAATCAGTCCACCGCTCAGATGGTTGAATTTATATTTATCCGTATCCTCTTCAAAAAACAGCTCCATCCAAGGCCATGTGAAGAATTCCATGCTCATCGAATGGATTTCAGCCGATTCATAGGTCGGCCATAAATATTCAGGGATGCCGATGTTGCGGGATGCATATACCTGATAGGCATGCCCTGCCTCATGCGTCAATACATCAATATCTCCCGATGTACCATTGAAGTTGGAGAAGATGAACGGCGAATCATAGTTTTCGATGAATGTACAATAACCGCCTGATTCCTTCCCTTTCTTGGCGACAAGATCCATCAGCTCATGGTCCAGCATGTAATTGAAAAATTCAGCCGTCTCCGGTGACAGTTCCTCATACATCTTCTTGCCGTTTGCGACAATCCAATCGGCATCGCCCTTAGGCTTGGCATTGCCCGATAGGAATGCAAGCCCCTCGTCATAAAACTTCAATTTCTCGACACCGATTCGCTTCGCCTGTCTTTCATACAGCTTCGTTACGAGAGGGACAATGTACTCGCGAACCTGATTGCGGAAGTTCGCCACCATTTCCGCATCATAGTCGATACGGTTCATATGGATGTAGCCGAGCTCCACATAATTCTTGTAACCGAGTGTCACGGCCATCTCATGGCGGACTTTTACCAACTGGTCATACAGGTCGTCGAACTTTTCCGCATTCCCCGCAAAGAAGTTCGACGATGCTTCGCGCGCCGCTTTTCTGACTGCACGGTCCGTCGATTCCCCATAAGGAGCCAGCTGCGCAAGCGTCAGCGTCTTCCCGTCGAATTCGATTTGTGCCGAGGCGACCAATTTGTCATATTCAGAAACCAACTTATTCTCTTTTTGCATCAATTCGATAATTGCGGGAGAGAAGCCTTTGATCTGATTATCCGCGAGAGCGAAGAGCTGGGAGCCCCACTTCTCTTCCAGTTCGGCGCGGAATGGCGATTTCACCAATGCCTGATAGTATTCGGAAACGACCTCATCCATCTCAGGGCTCACCTCGTCCAAATAGTCGCGGGCATTCTGATAATATTCGTCTGATGTGTCGATTGAGGCCCGGATGTATACCAGGTTGGCCTGCGTCGAGAAGTCACGGCGGCAGGCATTGATTTTCTCGATCACTTCACTTTGTTCCTCGACGGTCGGCGCCTGCTTGAACTCTTCAACCAGTGAACGCATCGTCTCCTTGATGGCCGGCATATCCGGGCGTTTGTATTCGTATGCTGCAAACTTCATATTTTTCCCCCTCAATTATCTCACTCTTTGAACATAGCAATTCCATTATTCTGCATTTTCAGAATTAAATCAAGGACAAATGAAGCTGGCGGCTTATTTCCTAGAAATCCTTTACCGTACGGCTATCCGCTTTCCCTGTTATATTTCCACTCCGCCAAAGAAAAGGGCGGGCAGGGGGTAGGAAAAATCCATCACCGGTTTGATTAGCGGATGGTGAATTTATTGATTGATTCCTGGAGCCCCTGGATTTCATCCGACAGATTATTCGAGGAGTCCGTTACCAGCTGAATGGCCTTCTGCTGCTCATCGACGGATGCCGTCACTTCTTCCGTCATACCTGCATTCGTTTCGCTGATTGTCGCAATCCGTTCGATGGATGCCAGCATCGTATTTTTGGAGGCGTTCAATTGCAGGATGCTCCTCGATACGTCTTCAATGGAGCAGATGATATTTTCGACAGCACTTTCAATCTCCGTGAAGGACTTTTCCGTCGTTTCCACAGCTTCATGCTGCCCCTGTACGATGTTGAATGTTTTTGCCATCTCATTCGTTACGGCGGTCGTTTCCGCCTCGATGCCCCTCAAGGTGCCCCTTACCAGCTCCGTCGCCTGGCTTGTCTGATCGGCCAATTTCCTTACTTCCTCGGCTACGATTGCAAAGCCTTTTCCATGCTCGCCTGCACGGGCCGCCTCGATGGACGCATTCAGAGCGAGCAGGTTTGTTTGTTCTGAAATTTGATTGATTGTACCGACAATTCCTTCGATTTTGCGGACCTTCCCAATTAGGCTATCCAATACATCCTGCATGGAGGTAATCAATTCATATGACTCCGTCGACCGTTCCTTCAATACGATGAGATTGTTCAGGCCTTCTTTATTCGATGTGCGCATTTTTTCCGAAGAATGCAGCATCGACTCGTTCTTATCATGCAATTGCTCGATTTCCTGTGCAAAGCGCATTGTAACCTGGTTTGTCTCCTCCGCATCAGAAGCTTGCTGGGAGGCGCCCTTCGCAACTTCTGTAGCCGATTTCACAATATCTTCCCCAAATGCCGTCGTTTCCTCGGCCACTGCCGTTAAATTGGTCGATGTATTCTGAATCTCTGCTATCGTATGCTCCACGCCTGAAATCAGGACCTTGAGCTGGCTGACCATCTCATTGAAGCCGTTCTTCAGCACCCCTACTTCATCCTGTCGATCGCCGCTGTGGTCCAATTCAACCGTTAGATTGCCCTGTGCTACTTGCCGGACTTGATTGGATAGGCGTCTCAACGGAGCTGCCAGGTGACGGGAGAACATGATTGCCGCTATCCCTCCCAAAACGAGGGAAGCTACCAGCGTAATAATAATCCCTTTCACCAGGACTGCTGCCGGGGCATTGAAGTCCTGCATATATGTACCGGATGCAATAATCCAGTTCCAGTTCTCATCCACCTTAGAATAGATTAGCTTTGGCGCCACGACCGTCTGTCCGGGTAATTCAAATTCGTAAAAGGTGAATCCCCCGCCCGCCAATGCCTGCTCCTTCACCTCGCGGATGAAGTATTGCCCGGAGCTATCCTGGTCGTTCCAGAGGTTATCCCCCTCCCTTGTAGGGTGTCCGATCAATGTCCCCTCATGATCCATTATATATATATAGCCATTTTCCCCCAGGTTGCCCGGATATGTGAGCGGACGCTTTCCTTCCGCATCCATTTCGCCAATCAAGGCCGTTTTCACACGCTCCTGCGCCTCCTCAAGGGTGATGGTACCGCTTTCCACTTCCTTATTCGTCTGTTCAATGAGCTGTAGTGAAGATTCTACACTGTTTTTTATCACCTTTTCCCCAAGTTCATCCAGCCCCTGCTTCGCCTGCATATAGCTGACGAAGCTGATGATTAAACTAGGCAACAGAAATAGCAAGAAAGAAAAAATCAGCAATTTTCCCCGAATTGTTTTCGACATCCTCATTTCATCACACCTTTTTTCTTGAATTTACCATTTAATCTATCTTTATTATTACATAAACAAGATATTATACAATGATTTTTCGACAATTATTTCTACAAAAAATCGAAAAATTCTACTTTCCGACAAAGAAAAGGAGCAATCCGATAAGTTGAACTTACCGGGCCGCTCCCGAATCTTATAATTTGAATTTTTCTATTTCCCTTGCCACGTCACGGGAGGTTGCCACCAGTTGTTCAACTACCTCATTCAACCGCTCGACCATTTCCACCTGTGTAGTTGTTGAGGAGGCCGCACTTTTTGTCCGTTCCATCGTATCCGTCACCATGTGATTCATCTGTTCTGTGGAGGCCAGGATCTGCTGGGAACTTGCAGACATCTGCTCGATGACGGCTGAATCATCCTGAACCTGCTCGTTCACCTGTTCCACGGAATGCAGGATGCCCGACAATTTGTCGCCAATGGAGGCTACAGCCAGGCTTCCCGTCTTCACTTCGGCTGTACTCGTATCCATTTCCTTTAGCGCCCGTTTTGCAATCTGCATGAAGACCTGCAGTTGCTGATGAATATCATCTGCAGACCTCCGCGACAATTCGGCCAGCTTCCGCACTTCATCTGCCACTACCGCAAATCCTTTCCCGGCTTCACCTGCACGGGCCGCCTCAATCGCCGCATTCAGTGCAAGCAGGTTCGTCTGATCTGCAATGCTTGTAATGACACCGACCATCTCGCCGATTGAAGTGAATTTATCCCCCATTTCCCGGACATGCCCGGAAGTACGGATGACGGAGCCTTCCACATTTTGAATCTGGCTGATTACTTCCTGAGAATCTTTGACGCCTGATTCGACAAGCGCCGTCATCTCAGTGGAGGATTGTGCCATCTCATTCGTTGTGTCAGCAAGCCGCTGGATTCCTACCGCCATCTCACTCATGGCCAGCATCACTTCATCATTGCTCGCCTTTTGCTGCTCGCTGCTAGCAGCAATTTCATTAATACCATCGGCAATTTCCATGCTCGAATCACCTACTTTAGCAGCGCTGTCATCCATGTCTTCCACTGCATGTTCGAGGTTGTCCGTCTTTTCGTGGATGATGCGGAACGTAGCAGACAGACTGTCGATCGTATGGGAAAACGCCTTTGTAAATGACGTGATTTCATTTTCCGATTTCGCCTGAATATCGGCGATCGTCTCCTTCGCACCCTTCAGGTCCCCGTTTGCCAGCAGCTCAGAGGCTGTCGTCAAGCGCTCGAGCGGTTTGAGGGAGGACGTAATATAATAGAACATCAAGCCGAGTGAAACGAGAATGAGCAAGACAAAAATAACAATCATGGACGGGAGCACTTCTTGTGCAATCTCCCCTGTCAGCCCTTCTATGTAGGAAGCGTCAATGTCCACTCCTAAAAGCGCAACGATTTCCCCTTCCCCATTCTTCAGTGGGATAAAGCCAGAGATGTATTCACCGAAGCCGCTGGATAGCAGGTCCGAATAATATCCTCCGTCTTCCATCGCCATTCGTAAATGCTCATATGTCGTAGATTCTGACGCATCTCCCAAAGCTGCGGCATTTTCTGTATCATCGACAGGCATGCCATCCACCAAAAAGGTCACTTTCTCCCCTTCGGCAGGCACAAAATACGTATAGGCATAGAGAACATCCATCAGTTCCCGCAGCTCATTCAGTTCCGTTCTGAGCTCCCGGTACAAATCCCGGTCGTCAGGATTATCCACCAGTTCCTCGTACTTTTCAACGTCAATATGTTTTGCGATGCTTTCTGCGATGGTAATCGTACGTTCGCCAACCGTCTCTTGGACGGAGCGCTTGGAATTATGCACCATCAATAATGTATTGATTACCAACAGCAAAATGAAAATTATACTAGCAATGGCAAGTATGCGGTTAGCCAGCTTCTTTTTCTTCATTTTTATCCCTCTTCGCCTAAATTTTACACATTAACATTTTGCTATAACAATTAGTGGAATGCAACTTTTTTACCCACCTCCATTATTCCAATTTTCCTATAAAGTAAAAAGAGGCTTTCCTCACAATCAAAAATTGTGAGAAAGCCTCTCCTTAGTAACTATTCACCTAAATCAGCATTGTGGTAGACGCGCTGTACGTCTTCCAGGTCTTCTAAAGCATCAATCATCTTTTCGAATTTCGCAAGGTCGTCGCCTGATAGCGTTACTTCCGTCATAGGAAGCATTGTCAGCTCTGCCACGGAGAACTCTTCAATGCCTGCCGCTTTAAAGGCCTCCTGCGTCGCGTGGAACTGATCAGGTTCCGTGTAGACGATGATTGTTCCCTCTTCATCCAGTATGTCGCGTGCATCCAGATCCGCTTCCATCAGGATTTCCAGAATTTCATCCTCTGTTTTTCCTTCTATGCCAAATACAGCAGTCGAAGTGAACATGTGAGCAGCCGAACCGCTCACGCCCATGTTCCCTCCGTTCTTCCCGAATGCTGCACGGACTTCTGAAGCTGTGCGGTTTACATTGTTCGTCAGCGCGTCGACGATTACCATTGTACCGCCGACCCCGAAGCCTTCGTAGCGCAATTCATCAAATTGCTCATCTCCGCCGCCTTTTGCCTTGTCGATTGCTTTTTCAATGATATGTTTTGGTACTGAATATGTTTTCGCACGCTCCAACACTGTTTTCAGCGCACGGTTTGCTTCTGGATCCGGTTCACCTGACTTTGCCGCCACATAGATTTCACGACCGAATTTCGCATAAATGCGGCTAGTGCTGGCGTCTTTTGCCGCCTTTTTTTCCTTGATGTTGTTCCATTTACGACCCATAGTTCCACTCTCTTTCACTTTAAGTAAAATGTAAATTTGCTTGCAACTTAGTTATTATACCTAAAAAGAGGCAAATGATAAAATAGCTCACACAAAATTTCACTATTTTATCTACCTTATCACACTGACGCTCTCCCTCATCCTGGTGACACCCGATAAATTGCCTTCCGTTCTCTCTATGGACCAGCCGGTATAGGCACCACTGTGGACCCTTCGGATTCATCGTATCCCCTGTACCCTCGGACTATTCAGTCTACTGGGTGCTGAATCAAGAGGTGCATACTGACGGATAATGAGCCGGTAAGCCGATTCCCTAACCAGTATTCATTTCAAACCGCAGGCTGCATTCAAAATGTTCAGTTGATACAGGTGTCTTTTTACAGATTGGCCGCATTAAAGGTATCCCCGCCCTGCAATGTGCCATTCTTGTAGCCTTTTTCGAACCAGCGCATACGTTGTTCGCTTGTTCCATGTGTAAAGCTTTCAGGTACTACATATCCTTGCGCCTCCATCTGCAGTGTATCGTCTCCGATTGCATTTGCAGCAGTCAGTGCCTCCTCAAAGTCCCCGGCCTCCAAATAGCCATCATCCTGCACATGATGTGCCCAAACGCCCGCTAGATAGTCAGCCTGCAGCTCCAGGCGCTTGACCTTTTCATTATATTCAGCTTGTGACACCTTGCCGTTCAACCCATGGACCTGCTGGGAATAACCAAGCAATGTCTGCACATGATGCCCTACTTCATGGGCCACTACATAAGCCATCGCAAAATCCCCCGGTGCATGGAATTGGTTCTTCAGCTCCTCATAAAAGCTCAAATCAATGTAGAGCTTATAATCTGCCGGGCAGTAAAAGGGGCCGACCGCTGCACTTTGAAGACCACATCCGGAACTGACGCTCTCCGTGAACAGGACGAGTGTAGGATTTTGATAGGTCATCCCTTCCCCTTCAAAAATCTCCTTCCATACATCCTCCGTATCCCCCAGCACGACCGAAACAAATTCCGCCAGCTCTTCTTCCTCGGCAGTCGGTATATATTCCTCTGTCAGGGACCCAGTTTGGGTGATGCTCTCCGATACCGTCTCCAGCACATCACCGGCATCTCCTCCATTCAGCAGGGTGAAGATGATCGCCATGATGATGCCGACACCGCCAAGACCGCCTCCAATTTTCCCTGCACTCATCCCCCGGCGATCTTCAACATTGCTGCTTTTCCTTCTTCCTTTCACATCCATTTTTCCGTCCTCCTACCATCTGAATTCCATCTAAGTCAATACCCGCTTTCACAAAATGTAAGTCATCACCTGCAAGGAAACGGGCTTTCACACCGGAATGTCGCCGCTTGGAGGGGAGGCGGCTTTCCCCTCATGCCGAGTGGCTCTCGATACAAATAAATACCTTCCTGTTGATATAGAAGAATTACAAGGGAACTTTATATCTATCGATTTATACCAGTGCAGGTCATCAAAACATGAAGGACAAACAAAACAGGCCGCCAGGATACAAGTCCAGGCGGCCTGTTTTTTCATGACAGGGCATGATCCTTCATTATTTTCTCCAGCAATACTTCGCAGCCTTCCATACAAAGGCTGTATGTCTCCTCGAAATCTCCCGTAAACCAGGGATCCGGCACATCTTTTTTATGCGGTGTCAGATCAAGGAAGCGGAAAATCTTTGCATCGGTATGCGCCTTCAGCATCTCGCGCGTATTACGAACATTGCTTTCATCCATGCATACAATGTAGTCGAAATCATCCAGGTCGCTGCTCTTCAGCTGGCGCGCCTTCATCCCGCTTGTCGAAATCCTCATTTCCTCCAACTTCTTCAGCGTCCCTTTATGCGGTGCCTCCCCGATATGCCAGGAGCCTGTCCCTGCAGAATCGACCTTGACCTTTGAAGTCAATCCACGCTTTTCAATCAGGTCCCTCATGACCGCTTCAGCCATCGGGGAACGGCAAATGTTCCCCAAGCACACGAATAATACTCGAATCATCACTTTCCCTCCATGCTTTCATGTGAAAGAAGCCGTCCAGAAAGCCTTAGCTTTCTGAGGCAGCTCCAGTCCTCTTACTAAATATCAACTGATGAGTGTCGCTCCTGCGGCGGTCGCATTAAGACACCGGTGTCATTACTTCTTATTTTCCAGTTCGGCAAGAAGACGTGCAAACTCCTGCTCCAATAAATGCGTCGCCTCGTCCCGCGCTTCCTTGCCGCTTTCTACCGTAAACGGCTTGCCATAAATCAAATAGCCCTTCTGGCGCTTGAGTACTCCGCCGACATCCTTGGGCCCGACATATGCGGCCGGTACAATCTGGGCTTTGGAAAGCTGTGCAATCGTCACCGCCCCCTGCTTCAGCTCATTGCTTTCTGCGGTACGTGTCCCACTCGGGAAGATTCCTACAATCTTGCCTTCTTTGATGAGCTGGCGGGGAATTTTAATGACGCTCGGCCCCGGGTTGTCACGGTCTACAGGGAATGCATTCAGCCGCTTGATCAGCCAGCCGAGCCCCTTCATGTCGAACAACTGCTTTTTTGCCATGAAGTGAATTTCCCTAGGGTAAATCGATACCCCGAGGTTCAGGATATCGACGTATCCGTTATGCGTACAGGCGATGACAAAGCCGCCCTCCTCCGGTATATTTTCAAGTCCATATACTTTCGCCTTCGATCCATTAACCGCCAAAAACATTTTGACAACATTTGCTGCTAATTTATACACTGCTCATTTCCTACCTTATTTATTTGATGCATTTATTTTACTAAAAGCCCCTGCTAGTTTCTACTGTTGATTTCAGCGCATGGCATTCGATTCTTCAATGGCTGTATTGCTTTGCCAATTCCTCGACCAGGCCCGGAAGCCAGTCATGCAGGTTGCTGAAAACAAAGCCTTCCCCCGTCGCCTTTTCCGTCTTCATATACCATGAATCCGGAATAGCATATGGCGAACGAATTTCATCATTTCCGACAAGCGCGATTTTTGCGCGCTTTCCTGTCGCCTTTTCTACAAGCTCCATCAGTTCCTTCAACGACACCTTGCCATGCGCCGTCGCATTATACGGTCCTTCAGCACTTGTCAGTCCGGCCCATTGAAGGAATCCGGCTGCTTCCTCCGCGAGGATGAAGGACATTTCCGCATCCATATTAATAAATCCAATCGGCTCCTCATTTGCCACACGTTTCACGTGGAAATGGAGGCGCTCGGTGTAATCATCAAGCCCCATAACAATCGGGAAGCGTACGGCTACGACAGGGAAGCGGGCATATTTGAAGAAGACCGCCTCCGCCTGGCGCTTTCCCTCTCCATATGAAAATTCCGTCGTATCCCCCATCAAGATGTCATAGGTATACGGATCGAAATCCCCTTCCATTTTCGCCTTCCCATCGGCATCATAAGTGGAAAGCGTGGATGTAAACACCAGCTTGCCGATGCGGTCATTGAAAATATCGCAAAATGCCTTGGCATCATTCGGCGAGTAGCAAATATTATCATAGACGATGTCGTAATATTGCCCATCAACCGCCCTGGCAAATGCCTTGCTGTCGCTTCGGTCAACTATTATATGCCTTACCCTTTCCCCGAAAGGATTGACCAATTGTCCGCGCGTTACAATGGTCACATCATGGCCTTCCCCTACAAGCATCTCCACCAGCTTACGTCCGAAAAAGCGCGTTCCCCCTAGAACTAAAACCTTCTCCATTATTATTCCCCCTTCTTCTTCACTCTAATGCATACCACGAATTACTACATCGGCAACATTTTATGAAAATAAATCACTTATCTCCATCATCCCTTGCTGCCCACCAGAATCGTTACATCAACCGTAATCTCCGTCAGGACAATATCTTCCTTCTTTTCAATATGCCATCCCATCGGCGTCATTTCCATCAGCTTTGGCGCCAGCTCGCGAGGCAACGGCTTTGTATAGGTAAGACGCTCCTCCTCCACCTTTGCAAAGCTCTCTTTGAAGCGGGCAACCGTCTGTTCGTTCGAGTAGCGTTCCTTTTCAGAATCGGAGAACGCCTGTTGACGCAGCTCCTTCAAATATCCTTCCTCCGGTACCACCTTGATGACTTTCCCGTCCGGCTTCAGCAGCCGTTTGAATTCATCATAGTTGGCCGGGGACAGAATATTGAAGATTGTATCGAAGCTCTCCCCGTTATAAGGACTGTTCGCCAAATCTCCTACACACCATATAAGGCCCGGGTGGAATTTGGCGGCCGCCAGAATGCCTTCCTTCGCAATGTCGATGCCTATGCCTGTCGAGCCCGGGATTCTTGCTGCAATCCTTGATAAATGCGAGCCCTCCCCGCATCCCGTGTCCAAAAAGCGCGAACCGGCCGCGAGCTGTGCCAGCCTTTCCTGCAGCTGGTCATATAGCCCGCTGGTGATGATATCATGCCTTGCATCGAACAGTTCCTTGGAGTACATAGACTGCACAGGCTTCGTCAGGAAATTGATATACCCCTGCTTGGCAATATCAAATGAGTGCTTGACAGGACAAACCACTGTCCCGCCATCCTCTATGCGCATCTGCTGCGTACAGATAGGACAAGCGAACATCGCTTCATGATGCTGCATGTTTTGAATGAATAGCGCTTTTTTTGATAACATACTCTTTCCTCCAATACTATTATGTATCATAACATGAAAGGGAGGCTCCGTATGTTTTCACCTACAGAGCCTCCCCCTATTCATTCTAAATATTTCACCTGCAGATCCGCCCGTATCTCACTTGAAATGCCGAACTGGTCCTGGAGGAAATCCTCTTCCGATTCGTAGCGGGTATCGATTTCATCAAAAACCGCATTCAGGTATTGTTCGTCAGCGGCCATCAATTTATGAAAAACCGTCAAATCCGCGTCAGGATAGACCGTTCTTATCCTTTTTTCCATTTGAGCGACCATGGGCGTCAGCAGGCCATTTGTCAGCAGGTAGTCCTGAAGAATCGTTTCACGCGGCACGCCCAGCGTCATTAAAATCAATGCTCCGCCAACCCCCGTCCGGTCCTTTCCCACTGCACAATGATGCAGCAGACCGAGGTTGCTTTCATCCTTCACCAGTTGCATGAGGCGCTGGAAGGAAGGATTGTTGAAGGGCATCTGGGCATAGAACCTGGCAAACATGTCGGTATCGATTCGACTGTAGAATTCAGCATCCACTTGCATAGCGCTGGGCATTTTAAACGGCGCAGCGCCCTTTGCAGGTACACGGATGTTGTGAATGCCTTCCATTTCCGGCGTAGGATTGGCTTCTGCCTCATGGTCATCACGGTAGTCGAAAATCGTTTTGATTCCAAGCTTTTTCAGCTTCCGCTGATCCTGCGGCGTCATTTTGGCAAGATTCGCCGATCGGAAGAAGAGATTCCGCTTTACCGATTTTCCGCTATGTGTCCTGTAGCCTCCCATATCCCGGAAGTTCAAGACACCCTCCAGTACATTGCTTGGGTCGACACCCTGTGTCATATAGTTGCCCCTCCCATCTTTTTCATAGCCCCACTCTTGCAGTTGATTCAATATTTCCTGGGGAATGATGTCAGATTTTCTTGTAAGATAATGGATTGCTCCTTTTAAGTGCCGACAAAATCAGCTGTTTTTCTCATAAAAGCATTTTTCCGCAAAAGCCAGAGGTACCATTCTTAATATGCCGTCCATCCCGCATCTGCTGTGATGACGGTGCCATTTACAAATCCTGAATCATCGGAGGCCAAGAAAAGCGCAATCCGCGCGATATCCTCCGGTTCCCCACTGCGTGGGTTGAAGGCTGCGCCGGCCATCGCCTTGTTCATCCCCTCCTGATTCGGCTCATGGAAGGAGGCACCGATATTTGTATTTACCCCTCCTGGAGCGATGGCATTGCATCGGATGCCTTTGTCCGCATATTGAAAGCCGGTATTCTTCGTTAACCCGATGACGGCATGCTTGGATGCCGTATAGGACGCCCCCGCCCGCGAACCGTAAAGCCCGCCTACCGACGCGATGTTCACAATGATACCGGCACCCTTTTCAAGGAAAATCGGCATCGCTTGCCGTGTCGTACGCATCACGCCTGTCACATTCACGGCGAAGACCTTCTCCCATAATTCATCCGTTACATCACCCACTGGGGAAAAGTTGTCCATTACCCCTGCATTATTCACAAGAATATCCAATGTGCCATACGTATTCGTCGCCGCCTTAATCAGCTTGTATACATCGCCTTCCTTTGAGACATCTGCGCTCACTGCCGTTGCCGTGCCGCCAAAAGCCGTGATTTCTGCTACCGTGGCACCGGCTCCATCCAGCGCCAGATCCGAGACGACCACCTTCGCCCCCTCTTTTGCGTAGAGGATGGCGATGGCTTTGCCCATTCCTGATGCAGCTCCCGTAACGACAGCTACCTTGTCTTGAAGTTTCATTCCCAAAACCTCCTTGAAAGTATATTGATGCTACATAGTAACTATTCGTCACACCTCTATACCCTACCTGCCTCACTTTACAGAAACTTCCGGATTCTTCTTAATAAGAATGACGAACAGACTTGCTAACGCACAGAAACCGCCCGCCAGGATAAACGCCCATGTATAGGAACCGTATACTGTATAAAAGACTCCGCCCGTATAGGCGGCTACACCGGCACCAACCTGGTGTGCAGCCATAATCCAGCCGTACATCATGGCGCTTTTCTGAATGCCGAAGCGTTGGCGGGTCAAGCCGATTGTCGGCGGGACCGTCGCAATCCAATCCAGCCCATAGAATATGGCGAATACCATCAGCCATGCATAGGAGCCCGATTCCAAGGCAAAGGGGAGGCATAGTAGCGATACGCCCCGCAAACTGTAATACCAGAATAATAGCCAGCGATTATCGAAGCGGTCCGACAGCCAGCCGGATACCGTCGTTCCGATCAAATCGAAAATGCCCATAAAAGAGAGCAGGGAGGCAGCCGTCAGGACAGGGATGCCGAAACTGATGCAGTAGGAAATGAAGTGGGTGCCGATGAGGCCGCTCGTCGACAGGCCGCAGATAAAGAAGCTTCCTGCGAGGAGCCAGAACTCCTTCGCCCGCAGCCCTTCTACAAGCGCGGCAACAGCCATCTTGAATGGATTCCCCACAGAAGGGGATGCTTCAAGTTCCAGCTCCTCCTGTCCGTAAGGCGGCAAGCCGATGTCCCTTGGATAGTTGCGCATCAGAACGGCTATCATCATCAACATGAGCATACTCAAGGAAAGAATCAGCAGGATGGCTGCTTCCCAGGAATAATTCTCTATCAGGGCCGCGAGCACCGGTAATAGAATCAGCTGTCCCGTCGCTGTCGCTGCCGTCAGGATACCGACAGCCAGGCCGCGCCTTTTCACGAACCACCGATTGGCCACCTGCGTGCTCAGCACAGTCAGAAACAAACCGGACCCGAGGCCGATGACGACGCCCCAGATGAGAATCAGCTGCCACTCGCTTTCCATGATGAAGGTGAGGGCAAGGCCTGATGCCAATAATGCCATCGAGCCGAGCATCATCCGTTTCAGCCCGAATTTCTCTACAAACGCCGCCATGAAAGGACCCGAAAATCCATACAAAAACAGACTGACCGCAAAGGCGAAGGAAATGGATGGACGCCCCCATCCGAAATCCGTTTCAAAGGGGTCGATAAATACACCTGAAGAGGACCTTACGATGCCTGCAACGATGATCGCCAAAAATGTGACGATTAATATAATCCAGCTATAATGAACTTTTCTCATAAACCAACCCCCGGTAAAGCTATTTTACAAGAAAGTTCCTATAGTTAACAGAATAATAAGAAAATATAAAGTGCATGCTTCGCTTTTGCCCATACTAGGATAATCGGTTCCTCCGTTATTTTCATGGCGCTATTTTTATAATCTCAGCACGACAAAAAAGAAGGACGCAAGCGCCCCTCTCTACAACATCCGGCTTGGCCATCAGCCCCGAACCCACCAAGCAGGCGACATCATGAAAAGCTCATATAGCCGGCAAGCGCCTGATAGATCCTCTCTATTTCCTCTTTCGAAAGCGCCTCGCCGCCGATCTGCTTTGTCCACCCTTTCAAGTCCTTCATCTTCATCACTTCTACATCCAATGATTGCGTCTCGATTTTTTGGAATGAGCACGCATCCGAAAATAGTGAGACGGATCCATATACATCTTCCCCTATGTCCGGCAATAGACTGCGCAAGGTATTAATGATGCGCTTATTCACCATAATTGGGTTGGGAAATGCCCTCTTCTCCCCTTTCGGCTGCACTTCAATCCATTCCTGGTGTGCTTCATTCCCTGCAATCCATCCCTTTTTCGTCACCCCATCGATTACATAGACGCCCGATTCATGGATAAGAACCGCGTCGACGGTGTACGGCTTATTATTTACAGGCAGTTGGAGGTCGATCAATATCCGATGTTCCCCGGATATGTCTTCCAGTTGCTTCATTAACCTATGTAGATAATTCTTTCTGGCATTCCCGAGGACCTCGAACCATGAATAACCTGTCAGCCTGCTAAAGGCCGTATTATCATGTCTATACACAAGAACGCATAGCGTCATTACAAGCACTGCTAGAACCAGCACAATCCAAAGCGTCATTTCTTCCACTCCTAACAAGGTGTCTTTCTTTATCCTATTCTAGCAAATTCAGTAAATACTGACTATGCACCGGAAGGCATGAAGTTTCATGTTCATCCTACTCGACATCGCCGAAATACCTAATAGGGGCCGCCTTCCTCAAAAAAGGCTTTCGGGGCGCTACAGCCTCCTCCTTTCCTCCAGCTGAAGAAGACGTTGTTTCATCGAC
>JBJEFP010000358.1:0-3181 GCA_051874195.1 Lysinibacillus sp.
CGTTTTTTAATTGCTAGAAAGCCTTTGATGATGATAACGAAAAAAATGGCTCCGGCCGTATCGATGAGAACGTCGCCGAACATGCCCGTCCGTCCTGGGATGAGGGTCTGACGGTACTCATCGAGCGAGGCGACGATGAAGATGCTGCCAATCGCCAATAGAGCAGGGAAGCGCCAGCCGAGCTTCCGGTAAAACAGGAAAAACAGCAGGCCGACCAGGCCGAAGCCGATGAAATGGGTGCCTTTTCGGATTAAAAATTCGACAAAGTAAAAATACCCTCTCGTCTCGACTGAAATGGGTCTGCCCCAATACGTGAATTCCAGCTTGCTGAGCTGTGCCTCCAGGGGCTTGTCTGCCAGGACCGTTTCCAGTTCCGGCACGATGGTCTGCTGCTCATAGGGCATGTTGGAGGCGATGAAGATGATGAGCAGGGCGAGCACGACGAAAAAAACATATTTTTTCATCGGTGTTCCGTATAACGATCATTCTTCAATCGTTTCATTGCTCCGGACAAATCACGGATGTCCTGTGCTTTCTCGTAGGCGGCAATGGATGCTGCCAACTGCTCGGGTGTACGTGCACCGATGACCGTGGAAGCGATCGTATCGAATTGCAGATTGAAGGCAATCGCTAGTGCGTGGATGTCATTGTACTCTTCCTCTAGCTGGCTAAGCACCTGCTGCAATTCCTCTTCGCTGTAGCTCATGTAAGGCTTCAGGCGTTCACGCCATTCGCCCGTCAGCAGACCCTTGGCGATTGAGCCACGTGTAACGACGGAAGCACCTGTAGTCGAAATCTTCTCAAACCATTCCTCCGCTCTCCGGTCGAGCATGCTGAACTGCATCATATTGCTGATGGCGCTGCTGTTTTCCAGGAAGGGGACGAATACATTCGGCCGGATGGAGGAGATGCCGTATTCACGGATGAGGCCCTCCTTCTTCAGCCCCTCGAACGTATCGATGATCTCCTCCCATGGATCTTCCGCTGTGCCGCCATGCAGCTGGTAGACATCGATATAGTCCGTCTTCAGGCGCCGCAAGCTTTCCTTGAGGCCCGCCTTTATATGAGAGGGAGAAGGGTCCCATGTCCAGCCGTCGCTTCCTTCTGTCCATCGGTTGCCTACTTTTGTTGCGAGAATGATATCTTTACGGTGAGGCGCCAGCACCTCGCCGACCAGCTCTTCATTCAGCCCCTTATCATACAAATCGGCTGTGTCAAAATAGTTGATGCCTGCGTCGAGGGCGGCTTCTATGACAGGGCGTGCCTGCTCTGACGCTACCGGCAGCGACATGCAGCCGAGGCTCAATTCGGATATTTGTAGTTGGCTATTTCCAAGTGTGCGTTTTTTCATCAAAATTGCCCCCTTATCTATTTGTTCATCCTTTTTCTAATGTTACAATGAAATCAATCATAACGACAAGCGAGGTCCAATAGATGAAAAAGTTCGAAGAAAAGACAATCGGTTCCAAGGCCATTTACAATGGGAAGATCATTTCTCTGAAAGTGGATGATGTGACATTGCCGAACGGGGAAGTGAGCAAGCGTGAAATCGTCAACCATCCCGGTGCGGTGGCTGTAATCGCCATTACGGATGAAGGCAAGCTCATCGTAGTGGAGCAATACCGCAAGGCGTTGGAGCGGTCAATCATTGAAATCCCGGCAGGAAAGCTGGAGCCAGGTGAAGAGCCGGCCGTAACAGCTGCCCGCGAATTGGAAGAAGAGACGGGCTATGGATGCAAGGAGCTGACATATCTTCAATCGTTCGCCACTTCTCCAGGCTTTGCCGATGAAATCATCCATCTGTTCGTGGCACGGGGCCTATATGAAATCGAGGAACGGGCTGCGATGGATGAGGATGAGTTTATAGAGCTGATGGAGATTACGGTGGAGGAAGGCGAACGGATGGTGGCGGAACAGAAAATCTTCGATGCCAAAACGGCATTCGCCATTCTCTGGATGAAATTGCGGGGGTAAAGTTTGATAGAACAATAATGTGTGCTGTTATAGTAATGCACGCACCCTATTCTATGAACATCTCAATTGAAAAGCCTCTTAAAAACTAGTCATATCCCCCTTGTCCGAGCATACAGTGTAGGACAAGGGGGGACGTTATGCGGAAAAGCATTCTATGGCAAAACACGGCAATGATTACGGTCAGCTTCATAGCTGGCGTTGCGTTTTTTCAGCTATTTTCACTAACTCAGGCAACAAAGGTCATTCAACTATTGGACAGGCGTCTCTTGTTAGAAGCGGAGCCGACACTGATCCAGTCAATCATACCGATAGCTATTTTTATAGGGATTGTGCTATTATTTGCAACGCATCCTTATTTTTTTGGCATAGCGAAGGTAGGAATTGCGATTAAAACATGCTTCTTCGGGTTCAGTTCCGTGTATCTTCTGGCCCAGAAGAATGAACTGCTCGCCTATGGGGTGTGGTGGTTCCCGTTCCAGTTTTTATATATTGTGATGCTTGTCGTATTTTGTGAATATTTAGTGGCGACCCATAGAGCCTCGAAGAAAAGGGAGCGCTTCTCACTCAAGGAAAGCGGCATCCTGATGCTGTTCATTGGTGTCATCTTCTTTCTCGAAACAGTAGTCATTTCGTACGTTTTTAAATAAATCATTATCTTGTAATAAGTTTTAGTCATTTGGTATAATAAAAACAGTTTAGGAGGGCGTCGCATGGAGAGCCGTATTGATCGAATTAAAAAGCAATTACATAGTGCTAGCTATAAGCTGACGCCACAGCGAGAGGCGACGGTAGCAGTCCTGCTCGAGCACGAGGAAGACCATTTGAGCGCAGAGGATGTTTACCTGCTGGTAAAGGAAAAGGCGCCTGAAATCGGTCTTGCCACCGTGTATCGGACTTTGGAACTGCTGACGGAGCTTAAAATTGTCGATAAAATTAATTTCGGTGATGGCGTATCGCGCTATGATTTACGTCAGGAAGGTGCCGCACACTTCCATCATCATTTAGTTTGTATCGAGTGTGGTGCAGTAGACGAAATCCAGGAAGATTTACTGGAAGATGTAGAGCATATTGTAGAAAAGCGTTGGAATTTCATCATCAAAGATCACAGATTGACATTCCACGGAATATGCCACCGTTGTCAGGACAATGGGGAAGAGTAATGACTCGTAAAGAAGAACAGCTTGAGGGGGCTGTTCTTTTTTTATTG
>JBJEFP010000359.1:0-3178 GCA_051874195.1 Lysinibacillus sp.
TGTTAATAGACAAACTCTTCTTGTTAATAGACAAAGTACCCCCTATAATAGACAATTTCGTATCGTTAATAGACAATCCTACTAGAGGCAGCGTTTAAGAATGACATAACCACTCAATGTGTTTTATAGTTCTACTGTTTTCAAAAAAATCCCCGGTTAGCCCTCGAAAAAATGAAGTACCTGTAACTCCCCAAAGCTGAAAACGACTTATGTATAAAGGGGGAGATGGAATTGAAGCGTTTGTATTTCATGATATGCATAGGGGCATTTGCCGTTTTACTGGCTGCTTGTTCCAAAGCAACGTTTGATACAGAGCAATATATAGTGGTGGATAAGCGGGTTGGCGAAGAGAATCAGTTCGAAGACTTCAATGAAGTGACAGACCGAGATCAGGTGGATAAGGCGCTAGCCATTTTAGAAGAAGCCAATTGGGAAAAAGCAAAGGTAGAGATGGTTCGTTATCCTGACTACAGATTCGGCTTCCAATATAAAGATCCAAAAATAGAAGCAAAAGCTGTAGAGTACAAACTTTGGATCAGTCCTAAAGGCGATAAAATAGAGCTTGTACGACCCCATGAATATGTACAGCTGGACAAAGACGCATCAGCGCAGCTTTTTGAAATATTGACCGGTGAGAAATTGACAGGACAGTAGGAAAGAGGAGGCTTTTTAACCACCAAAAATAGAAATGGCGGCAGGAAGAAATCAAATCTCCTAGCCGCCGTTTTTCCTTGTATTTGCTAAAGTCTAGTTAACAGGTTTTCGTAAATTGCCTTTGTGCTTTCTGCATCCGCACCGCTGACTACAAGTATTTTGCCATCAACGGTCAGAACAACACAAGACTCGCATTTGGTATAAGAGTACCGGGTGTAGTTGCCGAATTCATCGTTTTGGAAAGCTCCCATAGAAAGTCTCGGCGAACCGAAACCGTTTACTCTTGAGCCTGCCTCACAGCTCTCCCGGTATTCAATGCTGTCGATGGCTGCATATTCGACCGTCAGATCATCCCAATAGCTTGCTTCAAGCGTAAAATATGTATCCCCGTACTGAACCTCTATATTCCCCGTGAATAAAACAACAAGCAAGACTGCCGTCATGATTGTAACCCCTGTTAGAACAACTGCCGAGATAAGTTTGCTCCATTTGCTGATAGGAACAGTAGCTTTTTCCGGTGCTGTTCCGGCGGCTACCTGCTTTTTATAATATACATAAGAGTAAACGATAGGAACGACTGCGAGAATCGGAAGGACTATCATCAAAACCCAGGGGATCATGGCTTTCGGCAGAAAGACGCAAACCATCAATAGTAGACCGCCAATCACCCATACCTTACCGCCTACACGGTGTGTTGCATTCCAGTTTTCCTCATTAGCAAGCGTCCATTTCACTCTGATACCGATTGTATAGTTTTGCTTGCATTTCGGCAGGTAATTACCGATTACAACAAACATAAGCCCGATAAGAAGTAGAACGATGATATCCATATTGAATTCTTTCCCAAAAGCCGCGGCGTAGGTAATACCGCTTGCAAAGATAGAAACAACCGGACAAATCCACAGAACCATTCCAAACACTTTCCTATTTTGATCTTTGTTTTTAGGATCTTTCGCAGTCAAAAATATACATACCCAATGCACAGCAAGCAGTATCAAGGGTAATCCAACAACAGCAAAGGTTCTGCTGCTCCAGCCATCAGCGTTTCCGTCTGCGCCCCAGTGCGTGGTCATTTGTTCCGGCAGTTCGTTCCAAAGAAATAGCCCGGCGAGGATTGGTAGTAAAACCACGACGGAAGATACGATCAGTTTCCATTTATTATTTTCAATCATTGTCAGAATCTCCTTTCAAATCAGTAATCCAAAGCATGATTTCCTCTAAAACCGAGGCATTGAGCTCATAGAAGATGAACTTTCCTTCTCTAGTGTCCCGAATCAAATCCGCTTCTTTCAGGACAGACAAATGCCGGGAAATGGATGCTGCCGTCACTGGGAAGTGATCGACAATTTCGCCGGCAGACATCCTGCCGCCTTTGAGCATATTCAGTATCTCGCGGCGAATGGGATCGGCAAGAGCTTTTAATGTATGCTGTAAGCCCAAGAATACGCCTCCTTTAACATTTAACCTAATTGTTAATTGTTTTATAGCATACTGTTTTTCTCGTGTCAATGCAACATAAGAAAAGAGAAAGATAGACACCTGTCCACGGGTGTATCGAGCATCGGATTTTCAGGACCTATCATTGCTACATGAGAAAAACGAAATTCATTTATACATTTATATCTGTTTATACGATATAATCGCCTTATAAGATATAAAGGGGAGGAAGAAATGGAAAAATTAAACGAATACTTTACGTCGATTTATTATTACCTGCATCCGGAACAGCAGCAGACGATTACCCATCAAAGCGTGCGAATTTTACAGCTGATTCAAAAAGAGTCTGACGTCACTGTGCGAAAGATAGCGGAAGCTTTTCAAATCTCGCATAACACAGCTTCTGAGCATATTAAAAAGCTGGAGCAGCATGGCTGGGTAGTAAAAGAGCGTTCTGCAAAGGATCAACGGGTTGTCAATCTTTCATTGAGTGAACAGGGAATTAAGATAGTGAAAGAAAACACAGAGCTGGACAACGAAAAAATAGAAAAAGTCTTCTCCCGCTTATCGGTTGAGCAACGAAATCAGGTAGAAGAAGCGTTTCATCTGTTGAGCGAGGTAGCAAAAGATGTATACGGCCGTTAAGATTGTCATTTCAGCATGTTTAATCGGAGCAGTGACAGAACTCGCAAGAAGATTTCCCTTGTACGGAGGGATAATAGCTGCCCTGCCGTTAGTCAGCTTACTGAGCCTAATGTGGCTGAAAATACAGGGCCAGCCATCCGCTCAGCTGCAGCAGTTCTTGTTAGGAGTTATCATCGGTCTGCCGGCAACTGTTGCTTTACTTGTCGGGGTTTATATAGCCCTTAAATACAACTTACATATTTTCATCGCTTTTGGAGTGGGCTTGGCTTGCTGGAGCGCCTGTTTAGCTGTTCAGAAATGGGTAATGGTTTTGCTGAAAATGTAAATTCAGGGATGAATAGACCCTGTTTTTAGTGATTCAATCAAAGGAATTCGTAAAGCAAAGCGGGTTTGTCTATTAATGAGTGAGAGTTGTCCATTATGATGTGGAGATTGTCCATTA